>CALBMW010000901.1 GCA_937896275.1 uncultured Myxococcales bacterium | reverse complement strand
GGCGCGCGGCGAGGCGCTGGCCGCGCTGGCCGATCGGATCGCGCGTCGCACCGCCTGATGGCTCGCCGCACCGACCGCGTGGACGCCGTGCTGGTCGCGCGCGGCCTGGCCCCGGACCTCGACCGTGCGCGCGCCCTGGTGATGGCCGGGCAGGTCGTCGTGGGCGAGCGCCGGGTGGACAAGGCCGGCACCAAGGTGCCGGTGGACGCGCCCCTTCGGGTCAAGGCGCGGCGCGAACATGGCTACGCGAGCCGCGGTGGCGTGAAGCTGGCCGGCGCGCTCGACCACTTCGGGCTCGACGTCGCGGGCTGCGTCGCGCTCGATCTCGGCGCGAGCACGGGCGGCTTCACCGACTGCCTGCTTCAGCGCGGCGCGCGACGGATCTACGCGGTCGACGTGGGTTACGGGCTGCTCGACTGGCGCCTGCAACAGGACGCGCGGGTGGTCAACCTGGAGCGCACCCACGCACGGGATCTGGACGCGGCGCGCGTCCCCGAGCCGATCGATCTGCTGGTGGCCGACATCTCGTTCAACGCGCTGGGGCGCTTGCTGCCGCCGGCCGTGGCCTTGCTGGCGCCGGATGGGCAGGCGCTGCTGCTGGTGAAGCCTCAGTTCGAGCTGGAGGCGCAGGCGGTCGGCGCGGGGGGCGTGGTGCGCGATCCCGCGGCCTGGGCCGAGGCCTGTCGGCGCGTCTCGGCGGCGGTGGCGGGCTTGGGCATGACGCCCTTGGGCACGGTGCGGTCGTCCATCGAGGGCGCGACCGGCAACGTCGAGTTTCTGCTGTGGGCTACTTGCCGTCCTTGAGACGGCGGGCGATGCGCTGGTGCTCGCGGTTGCCGACCAGCTCGCGCGCATGCACCCGGTCGACGGTGCGCAGGACCCTGAAGTGGCGGGCCTTGACGTCGCGCACCCGCTTGTAGCCGCGCTCCCACAGGTGCTTGGGGAAGCGCCCCGTCTCCGCGGCGTCCAACAGGGTCTCGAGCACCTTCACCTGCGCGTCGACCGAGTGGCAGACCATGAAGAGATCGACGCCGGCCTCGAGGGCCAGCCGCGTGGCGCCCTCGACGCCGAGGGTGTCGGTGATCGCCTTCATCTCGAGATCGTCGGTGACGACGAGGCCCTTGTAGCCGAGCTCCAGGCGCAGCAGCTCCTGGATGATGATGCGGCTGGTGGTGGCCATGTGCTGAGGGTCGACCTTGGGGTACCGCACGTGGGCGGTCATCACCATGTCCAGCAGGTTCGATTGCTGGATGAGCTCACGGTAGGGCACGAGCTCGGTGCTCTTGAGGCGGTCGAGGTCGAGATCGCACACCGGCAGCGTCAGGTGGCTGTCCTCGCGTGTGTCGCCGTGCCCGGGGAAGTGTTTGCCGCACGCGATGATCGCGTTGTCGTGCAGGCCGCGGACGATCGCCTTGGCCAGCTGCGCGACCTTGTTGGGATCGGCGGAGATCGCGCGGCGGCCGATCACCGGGTTGTCGGGGTGCGTGTTGATGTCGAGGACGGGCGCGAAGTTCAGGTTGAAGCCGCTCGCCGTGAGCTCGCGCCCGATGACCGCGCCTACCTCGTAGGCGACCGACACCGAGCTCACCTGCCCCATGTGGGCCATGTCGGGGAAGACCGTGAAGGGCTCGGGCAGACGGTGAACCGCGCCGCCCTCGTGGTCGAGCGAGATGAACGGGGGCGTGCCTTGACCGAGCTGCCAGAGCTCTTCGGTCAAGTCCATCAGCTGCTCGAAGCCCTCGAAGTTCCGCTTGAAAAGGATATAGCCGCCGAGGCCCCACTCCTCGTCGAGGCGAGCCAGCTCCGGGGGGATGCGCGTACCGGGGAAGCCGAAGATGACCCGCTGCCCGATGCGACGCTTCAGTTGGCTGATCTCCGCCATGGAACCCCTCGTTGCGGGTGACCTACGGGACTCGGTCGAGCGCGGGACCATAGCAACTGCACCCTCGACCTGCAACGCGCCGGCCTCATTGCTCCGGGCGGCGCGGATCCCAGCGGTCACGCAGCGCGTCCCCGAGCAGGTTGATGCCCAGGACGGTCAGCACGATGGCGAGGCCCGGGAAGATGGCGAGGTGCTCGCTCACCAGGAAGTAGCGCGCCCCCTGATCGAGCAACGCCCCCCACGAGGGCACGCCGTCGGGTCCCAGCCCCAGGAAGCTCAGGCCGGCCTCCGCGAGGATGGCGCCCGCGATCCCGAAGGTGGCCTGCACGATGACCGGGGTCATCACGTTGGGCAGCAGGTGGCGCGCGATGATCCAGGGGCCCGACGCACCCATCGCGCGCGCGGCCATCACGAACGGCCGCTCGCGCAGCGAGAGCACCTGGCCACGCACCAGGCGCGCGTAGCCCGCCCAGCCCGTCACGCTGAGGGCGAAGATCACGGCGGCCACCGAGGGCTCGCGCGTCACCGCGATCACCAGGATGGCCAGCAGGATGCCGGGGAAGGCCATCAAGACGTCGATGATGCGCATCAGCACCTCGTCGATGAGCCCGCCGTAGTAGCCGCTGATCGCGCCGAGCGTGACCCCGACGCTGGCGCACAGGCCGACGGTGCCCAGGCCCACCATGGCCGCCACCCGCGCCCCCCAGACGATCAGCGACAGCAGGTCGACGCCGTTCTCGTCGGTGCCCAGCCAGTGCTGCGCGCTCGGCGCCGCCAGATCGTCGAGCAGGTCGTAACGGTCGACGGGGAAGGGGGCGAGCCACGGCGCCCCGATCGCGGCGACCAGGAGCAACAGCAGCAGGGCGCCGCCCGCCCAGTAGGGCAGGCGTCGGACGAGGCGAGCGCGCGCGCCGGTCACCGGTCGAGCCGTACCCGCGGATCGATCACCGCGTAGAGCACATCCGTGAGCAGGTTGACCGCGACGTAGCTGGTCGCGATGAGCAGGACCGTCCCCTGCACGGTGGGGTAGTCGCGCTGCTGGATGGCGTCGAGGAGCAGCGTGCCCACGCCAGGGCGCGCGAAGACCTTCTCGGTGACGATGGCGCCCGTCAAGAGCGCGCCGAACTGGATGCCCAGCACCGTGATGACCGGGATGAGGGCGTTGCGCAGCACGTGCTTCACGAGGATGAGCCACTCGGGCAAGCCCTTGGCGCGCGCCGTCACCACGTACTCGTCGCCGAGCACCTCGAGCAGGCTGCTGCGCACCATGCGCGTCAGCTTGGCCGACAGGGCGGTGCCGAGGGTGAGCGCGGGCAGGACCAGCGCCGCGATCGGTCGATCGGTGCGCGCCGGGTTGGGCAGCCAGTCGAGGTGCACGGTGAAGGCCAGGATCAGCATGGGCCCCAGCCAGAACGCGGGGATGGCGACGCCCAGCATCGCGAAGCCCGTGGCGGTGTGGTCCACCCACGTGGCCCGCCGCAGCGCGGCCAGCAGGCCGAGCGGCAGGGCGATGCTCAGCGAGACCAGCATGCCCGCCAACGCGAGCTCGGCCGTGGCGGGGAAGGCCTCCACGATGAGGTCGATCACGGGCTGCGGCGTCACGTCGAAGGTGCGCCCGAGCGACCCGTCGAGCACCGTGTCCCAGAAGCAGTCGTCGTATTGGGTCAGCAGGGGCGCGTCGAGGCACAGCGACGCGGTCAGCTCGGCGCGCGCTTCCGCGGACGCCTGCTCGCCCAGGATCGAGTCGACCGGATCCCCCGGCGCCAGGCGCAGCGCGGCGAAGACGAGGGTGCTGGCCCCGAGGAGCACGATGACGAGCGACACGAGGCGGCGCACCAGGAAGGCCGGAAGGAGCCCGACGCGCCCCAGGCCCCAGAAGCCGAAGGCGACCGCGTCGACCACCAGCGCCTCGAGCGCGAGATCGAGGCCGCTCGCGCGGGCGCTGGGCTGTAGGGCACCCCAAAGCAGTGGGATGGCGGGCAGGGCCACCGCGGCGGCGAAGGCCAGGCGCGCGCGGGCTGGGAGGGCGGGGGCTCGGGGGGCGGGGGTGATCACGGGGCGCGATACTAGTCGCCCCGTACGCCGGGAGCGACGGTGACGAAAGGTATTGACCAGGCGCGGGCCAAACTCTAGTGTGCTGCGGCTCGCGGGGCTGTAGCTCAGTTGGGAGAGCGCTAGAATCGCACTCTAGAGGTCGGGGGTTCGAGACCCCCCAGCTCCACCGAAACCCCCTGAGAAATCAGGGGGTTTTTTGTTTCTGGCGAAGCCGCCGATCCCCTCTACAACGAAACTACAATGAAATCGGTCGGCCGCGGACGGGTAAAACAGCCATCGATCCGCCCGCCGAGGCCTCGGCCCACGGCGTTGCCGCGGCGGTCCCGACCTGATACAAAACGTCGGCAGTTACGACCAGAAGCCGACGATGCGGAACACGGATCAGCCGACCGAGCCCGGGGGGCACCAGGGCCGCGTCATCGAGATCGCCGAATCCAAGGGCGTGATTCGGGCCGCCGATCTCACAGCGCACGGGATCCCGCGGACCTACCTGAACCGCATGGAGAAGCGGGGCCTGCTGATGAGGGTGGGCCGCGGCCTCTACACGCTGGCCGATGCCGACCTCGGCGAGCACGTCACGCTCCTCGCCGCCTGTCGGGCCGTACCGGACGGCGTGATCTGCCTCCTGTCGGCCCTCCGCATGCACGAGATGACCACCGAGAACCCCTTCGAGGTCTGGATGGCCATCGACCGCAAGGCGCGACGGCCCAGGGTGGAGGGCGTGCCGCTCCGCATCGTGCGGTTCTCTGCCATCGGGCTGAGCGAAGGCCTGGAGGCCCGCACCGTCGAGGGCGTCCTGGTCCGGGTCACGAACCCCACGCGGACGGTCGTGGACTGCTTCAAGTACCGGAACACGGTGGGCCTCGACGTGGCCCTCGCCGCCCTCCGCGCCTACCGGGATCGACGCATGGGCAGCGTGGACGACCTCTGGACGACGGCGCGGCGCCTTCGGGTGAGCACGGTCATCCGCCCCTACCTGGAGGCGCTCGCCTGATGGCCCGTGACATCCGTGACATCGCCGCCTCGGCCAGGGCTCGGCTGCTTCGGCTGGCCAAGGACCGGGGGGAGGACTTCAGCGGCGTACTGGTCCGCTATGGCCTGGAGCGGCTCCTCGCCCGGCTGGTGCGTTCGCCACATGCCGACCGCTTCGTCCTCAAGGGCGCCACCCTGTTCTCGCTGTGGGCCGACGTGCCGCACCGCACAACCCGAGACCTGGACCTCCTCGGCTCGGGGGACAGCAGCGTCGCCGAGATGGTGCGGATTTTCCGCGAGGTGTGCGGGGTCGCGGTGGAGCCGGACGGCCTCGTGTTCGACCTGGACTCGGTCCAGGGCGCCGTCATCCGCGAAGACGAAGAGTACGAGGGGGTCCGGGTGACCCTGCTCGCGTTCCTCGCGAAGGCGCGGCTGCCCCTCCAGGTGGACATCGGGATCGGCGACGTGATCTTCCCGGCCGCTGCGGAGGTCGAGGTGCCTTCCCTGTTGGGCATGGAGTCGCCCCGCCTGCGCGCCTACCCGAAGGAGACGGTCGTCGCCGAGAAGTTCCAGGCGATGGTCAAGCTCGGCATCGCCAACAGCCGGATGAAGGACTTCTTCGACGTGTGGGTGCTTGCTAACGAATTCGACTTCGACGGCCCGACACTCGGGGAGTCGGTGCGCCAGACCTTCGAGCGACGGCGAACACCGCTGCCCGCGGCGGCACCGCTCGCCCTCACCCCAGAGTTCGGCCGTGACCCCGGGAAGCAGATCCAGTGGAAGGCCTTTCTCCGAAAGACCGGGCTGAAGGCCCCCGACCTTCCCGATGTCCTGGCGAGCCTCGCCACCTTCCTCGTCCCCGTGCTCGACGGCGTTCGTCGCGACGGTCGGTTGGAGGGCGGCTGGGTGGCGGGCGGCGGCTGGTCGGCTGGGCAGACCGAGCCGGACCGGGCGGGCTGAAAGGAGCCGCGCCTAGCAGACCGACGACGCAGGGTTCACGAGCTGGTCTTGCCCCCGCGGATCACCTCGAACGCCTTGCGGCCCTTGGCGCGGTCGTCAGCCTCCTCGCCCACGTAGGAGCCGATGGTGACGGCGGTGCTGGCGTGCCCGAGCTGCGTGGCGATGACGTGGGCCGTCACCCCCGCTTCGCGGGCCAAGCGAGCGTGCGTCGCCCGGATGCCCTGCGGGCAGACCGTGCCCACGCCGGCCGCCTCGCAGGCGTCGCGCACGGCGTCCTGAATCCACCTCTTCTCACGGTGGCCGCTCTTGGCGCGGTCGCTGGGCCAGACCCAGGCATCGAGGGGCATCTGCTCAATCCGCGCTGCGAGGGGGACCACCAGTTCGGCGGGGATCTCGAAGTCCCGCAGCGAGGACGACCGCTTGGCGACCCGCTCGACCTGGACGACCGAGGGCATCGCGATGAAGTCCAGGTCGCGTACCTGGAGCCGGAGCAGTTCCCCCTCACGGAGCCCGGAGTAGAGCAGCAAGATGATCGCGAGCGCCTTCTCCCTCGCGGCCGGAAGGTCCCCAGCAACGATCTGCCAGAGGTGCTCGTCGAGCAGGCGCGCCTCCCTGCGTGTGAGCCGGGCCTTGCCACGCTTTGCGCGCCCGTCCACCTCCAGGCCCTTCGACGGATCGCGGGTCAGCAGACCCGTCTTGACCAGCCACGCGCAGAAGTGCGCGATCCGGCCGCAGGTTCCCTTCCTCCCGGCCACGGACGGAACCTGTTCGAGGCGCTCGTCGAGGTGCTTCCGCTGCATGGTGTCCACCGGGGCGTCCTCGCCGACCAGGCGCACGAGCGGCCGGAGACGATGGCCTGCCTCATCGACGGTGGACTCACGCCTGCCACCCTGGCGCAGGTGCTCCTGGTAGCGGAGCACCGCCTTCCGCATGGTGACCTGCTCCGGCGCGACCAGCCCTGCGGCCAGCTCCGCCTTGGCGCGGTTCGCCTTGCCGGCGGTGGCGAAGTAGAACCACTCGTCAGGGGCCGCCGGGCTGCGGAGGACCAGCCCGTAGAGCCCGTCCTGGCGGCGGTACGGCCCCAAGACCCGAGCGCCCTTGGCCCTACGCCCCATCGCCCGCCCTCCGGCCGACACGCCGGGCGGCGCGGCGAAGCCGAGCACGTTCGGCGTCGGTCAGTTCGTCGTCCTCGTCCTTGGGCTCGGCGGCGGCGCCGGTGCGGGCCTCGACCAGCGCGATGAGGCGCTCGACGGCCACGGCCAGGCGCAGGGTGGCCACCGTGTCCGCCTGGTAGAACGGGGGGACGGCGACGAAGCCGTCCTCGCCGTCGTCCGCGGGCTGGCCCCGATCAGCGGCGTGTCGGCTGCTCACTGTGACCTCCTCGGTCAGCGTGTTCAGCTCGACTACCCTTGGTGAGAAGGGACTGAGCCCTCTTTCGGAGGTCGGCGGCAAGACTCGGGGTCTCGGGCGCGTGTACGAGGTCGGTGGTGACGGCGTCCGCGCGGGGATCGGCACTCGTTTCCGAAAATGGGGCGCAGATTGTTCGCAGGTTCAGTTCGCCGATCGCGGCCCCCCGCCGCGCCGCGATCGGTTTTCCAATCGGTTCTGGCGGTGTCGTCCCGACACGTCCAGTGGGCTCAGAACTACGTCGCCGCCGGTAGTGATCGTGTCCCCCTCGATCGTCACCAGCTCCACGAGGTCAGGTGTTGTGCCCGCTTCAGCCGCCGCTGCCGCAGCAGCACCCACCGGCCCCCGCGTCGCAATCTACGCACGGGTCTCCACGACCGGCCACGGGCAGGACGTGGGCCTCCAGCTCGACGAGCTGCGCCAGGTTGCGGCGCAGCGTGGCTGGGTGATCGCGGATGAGTACATCGACGAGGGCGTCAGCGGAGCGGCCGAGTCTCGTCCCGCCCTCGACCGGATGCTCGATGCCGCCCGCAGGGGGAAGATCGATCTCGTGGTCGTGTGGAAGCTCGACCGGCTCGGGAGGAGCATCCAGCACCTTCTCCAGGTGCTCGACGAGCTTCAGCAGCACGGCGTCGGGTTCGTCAGTCAGCGTCCGCGACGCCGGGATCGACACCACCTCGGCGACTGGGCGGTTGCTGCTCCACCTGTTGGCCGCCTTCGCCGAGTACGAGCGGGCGCTGATAAAGGAGCGGGTGATCGCGGGGGTTCGCAGGGCGCAGGCGTCCGGCGTCAGACCGTCTGCTTCGGATGGTCAGCGTGCGACAACTGCACATCAGCCCTACCTCTCGCTGCTCATCCAGGGCACGGAGGTCGGGCAGAACGGTTGAGCTGCGAATCGTTGTAGACGAAATCCTCTGCGATTCCAGTCGCATACGGCCTTCACTACAACGAAACGCCTCGTAACCCCGCGAAATCACGAGCGCACGCCGAGAATCGCACTCTAGAGGTCGGGGGTTCGAGACCCCCCAGCTCCACACGACCCGGACGAAGGCCCGCCCACCTGGCGGGCCTTCGTGCTTTCCGGCCCCAATTGGGCCCCGTTCTTGACACCTCGTCGGGCCCCTCCTACGCTCCGCGGGGCCGTCGGTCCGTTATGGTCGGCAAGGTCTCGGAGGGGGCTCGGTGGCGTCTTCCTGCGCACACGTTCGACTCAGGCTCGCGCTCCTCTGCGCGGCGACGCTGCTCGCCACGCCGGCCCTTGCCCTCGACAACGACCCCGTGTTGGGGCGGCTCTGCTCCGGCGGCACGGGCAACGACGCCGTCCCGTGCGGCGAGAGCCCTCAGCCCGACACTTCGGCCTTCAAGAAGTTGGTGCGCGAATACGGGATGACCTTCGCGCCGCGACTGCTCGCGCCCGCCGAGACCGCGGGCGTCAACGGCTTCCAGTTCGACTTCGCGTACGGCCTCACCAACATCAACGACGACGAGGACTACTGGAAGCGGGCGGTCAAGGACCAGTCGCCCGACCCGGTGCTGCACACGCTCCAGATCGGCGTCACCAAGGGCCTGCCCTATAGCGTCGAGGTGGGCGCGCTGGCGACCTGGCTCCTCGACAGCGAGATGTTCGCCTTCGGCGGCATGGCCAAGGTGGCGCCCAACGAGGCCATCGACGCGTTCCCGGTGGACGTGGCGATGCGCGTGGCGGTCAACCGCTTGGTGGGCTCGTCTGACCTCGACCTCACGACCGTCAGCCTCGACTTCGAGGTCAGCCGCTCATTCGGAGGGGGCGGCGTCGCCAACGTCGCGCCCTACATGGCCTACGAGCCGGTGTGGGCGATCGGTCGCAGCGGCGTGCTGGACTCGACGCCGGGCCGCGCCGATGATCCGGCGCGCAGCTTTGTCTTTGGCCAGGAGACCGAGGTCCTGCATCGCTTCGTGTTGGGGTCGCGCTTCGTGCTGGGGGCCGCCAACTTCACGCCCGAGATCGTGCTGACCAAGGGCCTGCAGAGCTACGCCTTCAAGCTGGGCCTCGACTTCTAAGGGCGTGGGCTCGTGGCTCGCGCGGGCACCTCGGCCGACTCTCGCCGCCCCGCTCTCAGCCGCCCCGCTTACGGGCCGATCCGCGATCCTCGTCCAGCCGCCTCTCGACCTCGATCAGGCGCGCTTCGAGTGCCTGCAGTTCGCGCTGCATGCGCGTGAGCACGTCGAGGCCGCCCACGACCTTCTTGACCCGCTCGTCGACGCGGCGATGCAGCTCCTCGAGGCCCAGCGTGTTCTGGTCGAGCCAGGTCTGGAGCTGGTCTCTGGTCACCGCCGCGCGCTCCTCGCCGCTGCGGATGAGCTTGTTGACCGACTCCTCGACATTGGAGCGCAGGGTGTTCACCGGATCGCTGATGCGGCGCGACAGCTGCTCGCTCGTGTCGCGGATCAGCCCGCGCAGCGCCGGCAGGGGGCCGTTACGCTTCTCGCGCTTCTCCTCCTCCACGACGATCTGCGCCATGGTGACCGCGGTGAGGTCTTCCTTGCTCTTGTTGTCGATGATTTGGATGTCGACGCCCTCCTTGATGAGGGCGGCGATCTCGTCGAGCGTGACGTACCGGCTGCGGCGGGTGTCGTAAAGCTTGCGGTTGGCGTAGCGCTTGATGACGTGGACCGGCAACGTTTCCTCGCGGCGCGATGAGGCGCTCGGCAAGATCGCGAGCCGGCGTCCAGCTTGTCAAGCGGCGCGATCTTTGGGGCAAAACCTTGCTCGACCGTGAGCGGAATGCTTTCATCGGTCCTCTCTCGCGCGGTTCGGCACTCATGCACGTCAAATGCGCCCGTTGCAGCGCTGTTTACGACTTCCCGGTCGACCAGCTTCCTGACCAGGGGCTTCGGGCGAAGTGCGCGTCGTGCGGCTACGTGTTGCTCATTCAGCGTAATGGAGGCGACGCCCGACCCGCTGCGGGGGCAGCGCCTCTCGAGACGGGGCATTCGGGCTACAGCGTGCTGCGCCCCAGCGCCCATCCTGACCAGGCGGCGCCCGATCCGCCCACGCCCACGAGCACGCCCCCCGCGGCGGCCGC
>CALBMW010000900.1 GCA_937896275.1 uncultured Myxococcales bacterium | reverse complement strand
TCGATACCACCGGGCGGGATCCCGAGGCCGTCCTGACCTCGGTCCTCGACGCCCTCGACCGCTGACACGGCACGCCCCCCGCCGACCTGCCCCGGCATACCACCCCCTCGAGTCATTACGATCCGATTGGACCCCCCCTCACGCTCGGCGACCCGTGTGCCGAAGTTCAGGACGCGAGCCGTTCAAGCGAGGACGCCCCTTGAAGATCATGATCATCGACGACGACCCCTTCGTCCTGCGGATGCTGGCACGCCAGCTCGCGCGACTGGGCTGCGATCAGGTCCTTCCCTTCAGCAGCGCCCGGGATGCCCTCGCGGCGATGTCCGAGGGCGACACGTCCGTGGGGCTCACGATCTGTGACCTGCAGATGCCCGAGATGGACGGCGTACAGTTCGTGGGCGAACTCGGAAGGATCGGCTATTCGGGCGCGCTGGCGGTGGCGAGCGGCGAGGACGGGCGCATCCTTCAGACCGCCGAGAAGTTGGCGCGCGCGCACGGCCTGCACGTGCTCGGGGCGCTGCGCAAGCCGGTCGCTCTCGACGAGCTGCGCGACCTCCTCGCTCGCAGCGCCGCTCACCGCGCCGCCATCCCACGCCAGATGCGCCCGGCCTATCCGCCCGAGGATCTGCGGCGCGCCCTCGCCGAGGGCGAGCTGGTCAATCACTACCAGCCCCAGATCGACGTCGCCACGGGCGCGCTCGTGGGTGTCGAGACGCTGGTGCGGTGGCACCACCCGCGCGATGGCATGGTCTTCCCTGATCAGTTCATCTCGACCGCCGAGGAGCATGACCTCATCGACGACGTGACCCACGTCGTGCTGACCGAGGCCCTGCGACAGGCCCGGCGCTGGGACGACGCCGGCCTCGATCTGCGCGTGGCCGTGAACGTGTCGATGGACAACCTGGCGGCGCTCGGCTTCCCCGACTTCGTCGCGGCCAGCGCTCACGACGCGGGCGTGACGCCAACCCACCTGGTGCTCGAGGTCACCGAGAGTCGCTTGATGAAGGATCAGCGGGCGCCGCTCGAGATCCTGACACGCCTCGCGCTCAAGCGCATCGGGCTGTCGATCGACGACTTCGGCACCGGCCACTCGTCGCTGGCTCAACTTCGGGACTTCCCTTTCGACGAGCTGAAGGTGGACCGGAGCTTCATTCACGGGGCGTCGCGCGACTCGGCGCTGAGCGCGATCGTCGTCGCGAGCTGCGGCATGGCGCGACAGCTTGGCATGAGCGTCGTAGCCGAAGGCGTCGAGGACCGTGCCGACTGGGACTATGTGCGCGCCTGCGGCTGCCACCGCGCTCAGGGCTACTTCATGGGGCGCCCGATGCCCGCTCCCGATCTTCAGAGCTGGATGGTGACCTGGGAGGGCCGGTGCGGCGAGCTGGGGCTGGCCTGAGCGACGACGGGGGCGCCGGACCTCGGATGGCCCCGCGTCGGCCGTGACCATCGCGCTGAAGGGCGGGCGACCCCCGAGCGCCAGCCCGCCCACGCGATCAGCCGCCGGCGTTCACGGACGCAGAACGCGGCATCACGGTCCGCAACACGCCGCCGCCCTGCGCGCGCACCACCTGCTCCACCCGCTTGATGCCCCGCTGGTCCAGCACCACCCGCATACGCTCCCAGTCCGTCGCCGCGCTGCGCCCGCGCCCCCGCGTCAAGCGCAGCACCAGGTTCACGTGATAGACCCGCGCGCACAGGGCGGTGAGCAGCTCCCCCGTCTCGGGGCTGACGTAGCGGTGGGCCTCGTAGGGCGCGTCCATGCGCGCACGCAGGTGCCCCAGGTTGAAACGGACGATGTCGTTGACGGCCCGACTGTCGTCCAGCGCATCGCCGAGCGCATCGGCCATCAGCGCCATCTGCTTGGTATAGCGAATGACCGTCTCGGGGCGCCCCTCGGCGGCCACCTTCTCGGGGTGGTCGGCGTGCCGCAGCTCGCTCACCGCGGCGGGTGCCTGGTGCGCGTCGAAGATGCTCACCGTCTCGGCGCAGGTGCCCAGCACGGCGCCCGTGCTCTTGTCGCAGATCTCGATCAGCCGATCCGGCACGAAGCGCGCGGCGCGCCGACCCAGCACCCGCTTGCCCCACTCCTTGATGCGATCCTTCACCGCATAGGACCCCACAGCCGTCAGGATGAAGGCCGCGCTGGCGACGTCGAAGCGCTGGGTCGCCCAGATCGTGCAGAGCACCGCGAACAGCATCGCGAGCGAGGCGGCGATGGCGCCCACCAGGTTGGTCGTCACGCGCCCCGACTCGGGGTGACGCACGTCCAGGAACAGCACGCTCGAGACGATGCGCGTCAGCAACGCGCGCCGGTAGGGGAACTGCTCGTTCTCCATGTCGGGCTCGATGTAGCTCTCGAAGCCACGGCCGCGCCGGTAGTGGTACTGCGCGACGGCTGCGTCAGCCAAAGGGTCCCGCGTCGCGACGAGCGCCTCGGCGCCGGGCATGTCGGCGTGGGCGTCGACCCGCTCGACCAGGCTGGTGAGCGCGTCCTCGGCGACGATGGCGGCCAGCTCGTCGACCGCGCGCCAGGCGTCCGAGATCTCCCTGGGCACTGCGGTCTGCTCGCAACGGTGACCCATGGCCCGCAGCTGCTCGAGCGCGGCCGCAACCTGCGCCGGGAACAGCGCCAGGTCGGAGGCCAGCGCCTCGGCGCGGGACACCCTCGCCTCGAGGTCCAGCTCGAGGAAGCCGTCGAAGCGGCCGGCGAGCGCGGCCGCCCGGGTGCGCAGCGCGCCCCGATAGACGCAGCCCAAGAGCTTCAGCCCACGAACGACGGTCCCTGATCCGACGTGGCGTCCCGCCAGCACGGGGCCCAGCGCGTCGCGGACCCGATCGAACCAAGGGCTGGGCTGCCCGGCATCCCCGAGCGCCGTCAGCGCCACCCGCGGCGTGCGCAGCCGCACGAAGGCCGAGGTGTCCTCGTAGAAGCGGGTCTGCGTGTAGGTGGAGCGCGTGACGCCGAGTGACATTGGAAGAAACAGATAAATTTCGGCCACATAGGCTTCCTTGCCCTGGGCCCCTTGGACCTCGTAGCCCAGGCGAAGCTCGAGTTGATTGGCGTCGTGGGGTTCGAGGCGACAGGTGACCATCGAGCGCGCGCTCCCTCGTGCGTGTGGTGCGTCACGCAGATGTCGCGCGAATGTAACCCAGATTCCGCGCAGCGTGGGGGCCCGTCCCCTTGGGTCAATCCCGCCCGATCGCCCGCGGGCCAGCGCTGCCGCCCACGCCCTGCGCCACGCTCAACGCGCCGCCCGCCTCCGCGCCCGCCGCGTGGTGCCGCACCTGCTTTCCGCTGCCCGCGCCCCAAGACAGCCCGCGCTTCTCGTGCTCGACGCGCGCGAAGCGCTCCGCCGCGCGCAGCACCCGGGTCACCTCGTCGCCGCCGCCCGCCTTCTCCCGCGCCCGGATGTCCCGCAGCTTGCCGGCGAAGGCGATGACGGCGTTGTCACAGAAGGCCACGCGCTCGCCCCGCACTTCGCCCGCCGTGGGCCTGGCGCGGCGCTTCCACGGTCCGATCCAGGCCTCGCAGGCGCGCTCGATCTTCTCGATGCTCACCTCGACCAGGAACGCGGTGGCCACCACGTCGGCGTGCCGACCGAAGAAGTGCATGCGGGCGTCGCTCGACATCGACAGCGAGAACACGCCGAAGAAGCTGCCCACCGCCGCGGACAACTGCCGCTGCCACAGCGTGCGGGGGCGCAGGGGGACGAAGCGGTCGACCATCTGATCGTCGATGCCGGCGGCGATCTGCACCTCGTAGCCGCCCAGCCCGAAGGTGGTGACGAGATGGTTGGCGCGGGCGGTCGCGGCGATGGCCTCGGGGCCGCCCACCTGATCGGCCGCGAGCGCGCGCAGCTTGCGGATGCGGCTCACGACGCGGGCCGTGTCTCCCTCGTCGCCGGTGCGCCGAACCGGGGCGGGCCGGCCCTCGAGCGCGGCGCGGATGCCGACGGCGATCCAACGGTCCACCTCGGGGTAGGTCTGGCGCGCGTCGGCGCAGACGAAGAGCTCAGGACCCCAACGCCGACCGGCCAGATCGATCAGCGCGCCCTTGAAGGCATCGCCGTGGCGCGCTTTGGGGGCGACGACGTGCGCGATCTCGTGGATCAGGGTCGCCGCGATCTCGGCGTGGTCCGAGTTGGGGCAGGGGCGCAATCGGACGCGGGCGGGCCGGGCCGCCTCGTGGGGCAGCCAGACGCGACCGGCGCAGAAGCCGCGGCGATCCTCCATCCCCGGCGCCACCTGAAGTAGGACCTCGGGCACGCCGGCCGCGGCGCAGAGGTCGGCCGAGAGCCCCGCCAGCCACGCCTCGGGCGCGCCGTCGGCTGCATCGGGCGAGGGCAACGGCGCGCCGGGCCCGAGCGACACCGCGTCATCCTCGTCGGCCCGCGCCGCGGCCAACGACTCGACGCTCACGCGCGGCGGCGACCAGGGCAGCCGCGAGCCGTCAGCGCCCAGCCGCGGAGGCTTCACGTCCTCGAGCGCGCGCAGGAGCAGCGCCGTGTCGCGGCGGTCGACGATCACGACGTCGGGCTCGCCCGCCGCCGGATGCCACCGCCGCCCCCACTTCGCGAAGCGCTTCAGCGCCGCCTCGGCCAGCGCCGGCGGCAGCCGCACGCGGTCGCCCCCGTGAGCATGGCGCACCTCGGCCAGGGGATCCTCGACGTGGGGCAGCAAGGTGTCCATGAGCGACCTCCGGTGCCGGAAAGCCGGACGGTAGCGCGCGCGGACATCGCGCGAAAGGCCCGCCTGACACCGGTAACGCCCCGCGGCCCGGAGACGTATGATGCCGGCATGCGCACCCCACCCGGCCCCCCGCCCGCCCGAAACCCCCTCCAGCTCATCCGCTACGTGCGCGAAATCTCGAAGGATCCCATCGCCTTCGTTGGCCGCCGCTTCGACGCCTACGGCGACCTCTACTACGCGCCGCTGGGCAAGACGAAGCTCTACGTCACGCGCCACCCGGACCACATCGCCGAGGTGCTGCTGGGGCAGGCCACGAAGTTCGGCAAGACCGAGGAGGGGCGCGCGGCCGAACGCCTGCGGCGCTTCCTGGGGCAGGGTCTGCTCAACAGCAACGGCGATCTGTGGCGCCGGCAGAGGAGCGCCATCAACCCTGGTCTGTCGCGCCGACAGATCGCGACCTACGCCGACACCGTCATCGACTCGACCGAGGCCACGCTCGATGGCTGGCGCGCCGGCGCGCGGATCGACGTCAGCCGGGCCATGATGGCCCTCACCCTGCGGGCCGTGACGCGCGCCCTGTTCGACCACGACGTCCGGGGCGAGACGGACGAGGTCGCCGGGGCGATGACCGCGTTTCGACGCGCCACCGGGGCAACCTCGCTGCTCCCGGAGTGGCTGCCCTTCGGACCCTCGCGGCACGCGGCGGACGCGCTGGCTGCGGTCGACCGCATCGTCTACGGCCTCATCGACGGGCGGCTGGCGCAGGATCGCG
Organism: uncultured Myxococcales bacterium; assembly: GCA_937896275.1. Classification (GTDB taxonomy): domain Bacteria; phylum Myxococcota_A; class Bradymonadia; order UBA7976; family UBA1532; genus JACKDN01. Next base: position 4,887 of record CALBMW010000900.1, on the reverse strand, counting down.
ATGCCCTCGCCGCGCGCGGCGATCTGCTCTCGCAGCTGACGCTGCCGATGCGCGACACGCCCGCAGAGGCGATGAGCCGCACGCTGCTGCGCGACGAGCTGCTGACGCTGTTCCTGGCCGGCCACGACACCACGTCGCATGCCCTGACGTGGGCGCTCTACCTCGTGTCGACGCACCCCGAGGTCGAGGCCAGCCTGCACGCCGAGGTCGACGCCCTTGGCCGCGCGCCCACCTTCGAGGATCTGGAGGCGCTGCCGCTCACGGGGCAAATCCTCGACGAGGCGATGCGGCTGTACCCGCCCGCCTCGGTGGTGTCGCGGTGGGCGTTCGAGGACGCCGAGGTCGGGGGCTACCCCATCCCGGCCGGCAGCGAGGTGCTGATCTGGCTCTACTGGACCCACCACGATGCGCGCTGGTTCCCCGATCCCGGAGCCTTCCGCCCGGAGCGCTTCGCCCCCGGCGCGCCGACGCTGCCCAAGTGCGCCTACCTGCCCTTCGGCGCGGGCGCGCGGCAGTGCGTCGGCAAGCACTTCGCCCTGATGGAGGCCAAGCTCGTGTTGGCCAGCGTGGCGCGGCGCTTCAGCCTGCGCGTCGTCCCCGATCACGTGGTGGCCCGCGACTTCGCGGTGACGCTGGCGCCGCGGGGCGGGATGCCGATGATCGCGACGGCGCGATGAGCGGTCGTCGTACGGAGGCGGACAGGTCTCAGCGCCGGTGACGGCGCGGGTGAGGGGCCCGCAAGCCGCGCTCGAGCGCGCTCATCCCGGTCATGGCGCCTGACGAGAGGATGTCCTCCCGCGCGGCGACGAGGACCGGATAGTCATAGAAGTACAGCACCTTGGCGTCCTTCTCGGCGTCACCCTCCGGCTCCGCGCGGAGCACGAAGTAGCTCCAGGACTCGGCGAAGTCCTCCGTGATGTTGGAAGCGGCGTAGGCGGTGACGAAGCGATCGGGGTTCGCCTCGTAGAAGGCTTCGATCGCGTCTTCCCGCGCGGCGTCGTCGTCGATGTCCTCGATCTGGGCCGAGGCCTCGTCGAGGTCGGACCAGAACTGCTCGTAGTAGGTGTTGAGGAAGGCTTCGGGCCGCGTGCAGCCCTCCTCGATGAAGAAGGTGCTGCAGGCGGCGCGCTTCTCGTCGAGCAGATCGGGATCCTCGGGGTTGGCGGCCAACTCCGGGTCCACCGGGATCTGGTCGGCGTTGAGCGCGATGATGTGACCGAGCTCGTGCACCAGGGTGTAGGTGAAGTCGGTGCCCCCCACGTCGCCGTTTGCGTCGAGCGCGTCCGCGATGTCCACCGCGAGGGCCCACTGCGCGGGTTCGCCGTGAATCTGGAAGACCGAGGCGAGCGTCTCGTCGGGCCCGTCGGTGAAGACGACGAACGCGTGCACCCAGCGAATCTGGCTGGCGAAGATCGTCCGCGCGAGGGCCCAGATTCGCCGGTGCACCGGGGCGTCCTCCTGCTGGTCCTGCAGGTCGTCGGGCGCGTCGTGCAGGGTCGTGGCACCCAGCTCGCCGCTCCCCACCACCGCGTAGGTGAGGAGGGCGGTCAGATCGTCGCCGAGGCCCTCGGGCGCCGGACCGTGGGGCGAGGTCGAGGCGTCACCGTCCTCGAGGTCTTCGTCGTCGGCGCCCTCGCACGCGCTGAACAGCAGGGCGACGAGGGCCAGGAGCGGGAGACAGAGGCGAGCGCGTGGTGCAGACACGTCGGCAGGCATGCGGGATCTTTCCCCCCATTGTTGGATCGGGCACGGCCGATACTGCCCGCGGACCGGGCCGCCGTCACGCACTCCGGAGAGCGATGCGCCGTATGTGATAAATGAGTATGTTCGACCCCGGCCTCCGACCGCGATGAGCTGCCGGTTGACGCACGCACGAGCTCACGGGCGCAGTGGCCTCGACGCGGCAGACGCCGATCCCTACCATCGCGCGTCGTGTCACACCTGATCCTGCTGACCTTGTTGCTCGCCGCGCCCCGCCCGGTCCCGGCGATGACCGGCGGCATCCGCATCCACGAGGATGACGACCGGCGGTGGGCCCGCTTCGTGGAGGGCGCCGGGCTCGACACGGTGCAGGTCACGTTCTACGCCGATCAGCTGGCGTGGGACGGCGGCGAGATCGAGTACTGGCGCGCGGCGCTCGACGACTGGCCCGGGGTCGAGGCCGAGGTGCGCGCGGCGCGCGCGCGCGGGCTGCAGGTGATGCTGGTGCTGCGGCTGAAGCTGGATCGGACCCGGCCGCACAACCGCTTCCTCTGGCACGGCATGGTGCAGCCGCGCGACGAGGCCACGGAGGCCTGGTTCGATGCCTACCGGGCCTTCGCGCTGTGGGGCGCGGCGCGCGCCGCCGAGATGGGCGTCGAGCTGCTCGTGATCGGACACGAGCTCAACTCGATGACCGCGACGACGCCCCTGGACCGGCTGCCCGACCTGCTGCACTACCACCTGGATCCCGAGCGCACCGGGGCGGTGGTGCAGAGCCGCCTGCGCTGCGCGGCGCGTGCCGGTGCTTCGGCCAACCTGACCACCCCGGACGGCGCCACCTATCCGTCGCTGCGCGCCCTGCTCGGCGCGGAGGACGACGCGCACCGCAGCTGGGCGCGGCAAGTGAGCGGTCTGCAGAGCGCTCCGCCCACGTGGCCCGCGCCCATGCCGCCGGCCCTGGCTGCGCGCCGCGCACGCTACGCGCGCTTCTGGCGGGAGCTGGCGGCCGAGCTCCGCACCGTCTACCCCGGCCCCCTCGCCTACGGCGCCAACTTCGACCAGTACGCCGAGGTCGACTTCTGGGATGCGGTCGATGCCATCGCGATCAGCAGCTACTTCCCGCTGCGCCCCTACGACACCCCCGACGCGCAGCTCGACGCGCGGCTCGAGCTCGGCTGGCGCCGCGCCGCGGCGTCCATCGAGCAGGTCGCCCGGCGCGTCCACCGCCCGGTGGTGCTCCACGAGTTGGGCCTCAGCCGGAAGGCCGGCAGCACGATGCGACCCTACAGCTACGACGGCGTCGAGCCCATCGAGCGCGAAGACGGCAGGCCCGGCTCGCTGGCGTGCGTCGACTGGTCCAGCCAGCCCGACGATCCGACCGAGCGCACACGCGCCCTCGACGCGTTGCTGCGGGTCATCGAGGGGGGGGCCTTCCCGTCACTGCGCGCAGTGTCGCTCTGGAAGCTCACGACGGAGCCGGTGCACCGAGCGCACGAGACCTTCGCCGTCGTGCTGCCCCCGCCCTACGTCGAGCGCGATGCGGACGACGACTTCGTGTACCTGGCGGGCCAACTCGCCGAACTCCTTCGCGCCCACGCCCGCTGAGAGCGCTGCCCGAAGAAGTGCCCGAAGAAGTGCCCGAAGAAGTGCCTGGCACCACCTGACCGGCCCGAAGAAGTGCCCGAAGAAGTGCCTGACACCACCTGACCGACACCACCTGACCGCCCTGCCGGGTCCCGGGATTCTGACTGGACACCCGTTCACTGGTGTGGTCATCGTGCCGCACTCACCCAGGAGGTCCGCCATGTCCGATTCGCCCGTCATCCATGTCGACGAGATCCCCGAGAAGGAGCACCTGCACGGCGCCCACTGGGGCGGCGCCTACAAACCGCTGACGCCGCTCCTGAGCACCGCCGGGCGCGCCAACCTGGGCGTCAGCCTGACGCGCTGCCCACCCGGCCGCAGCATCTGCCCCTTCCACACCCACGCCCGCGAGGACGAGGTCTTCTACATCCTCTCGGGCCAGGGCGTGCTCCGGTACGGCGACGACCTCTACGACCTGCGCGCCGGCCACTGCGTGTCGTGCCCTGCCGGCTCGGGGATCGCCCACCAGATGCTCAACACCGGGGACGAGGACCTCGTCTACCTGTCCATCGGCCTCAACGATCCGCACGAGGTCTGCACCTACCCCGACTCGGGCAAGGTGCTCGTGAGGGCGCTCGAGACGGTCGGTCGCCTGACCCGCACCCAGTACATGGACGGGGAGAGCGAGCGGCCCAGGATCCACGACCTCGTGGCCAGTCGAACGGAGACATGAGCGGCACGCCGCGCCCCAGGGAGGCTGCACGCCTCAGAAGGCCCCGCGCAACACCAGCCCCGTGACGCGGGCGCCATCCTCGAAGCGCGTGAAGTCGGGCATCTGCACCGCGAAGGTGCCGTGCGCGACGTCGCCCGCGACCCGCCCGACACTGCCCGTAATGGCGCAGACCGGCTCGGATTGGTCAGCTGCCGCGACGAGGAGCGGGACGAGGCAGGCGCGCGCGCGGCCTCGGTCCGCGTCGACCTCGATCACCAGGCGCCTCCCGGCACCGCCCTGGCCCTGATCGGGGCGCCCGAGATCGACGCGCTGCAGCGCCGACGGACCCCAGGTCGCTTCATCGGTGGCGGCCGGTCGGCGGCCCACCTCGGGGACCTCGGCTGCGCAGAGCCCGTCCTCGAAGCAGGGGCCCTCCACGCCGTCGACCACGCAGCCCTCACAGTCGAGCGCGGGCCCTTCGGGCGCCAAGCCCTCGTCGCTCAGCGTCAGCGTCATCGCACGATCGGCGCCCCAGGCCCGCGCGCCCCATCCCTCCCCCGCCGGCCCGATCCGGCAGCCCAGCCCCTCGGCCGCCGGCGGACAGGGCTCGGTGTAGCCTTCGGCCGGGCAGTCCCCCTCGAACCAGAGGCAGGCGGGCTCCGTGGCGCCGTCATCGGCCGCGCACCAGACCGTCCGTTCAGGCGAAGGTCCCGCGCCACAGGTGGCGTGTGCGCTGCCTCGCACGCAGCCGCGAAGCGGCGTGGGGGGGCACACATCTCCCGGTCCCGCCCCGGCGTCGGACGCGGCGCCCGCGTCCGCACCCTGCGGCGGCGGCCCGAGACCAGCGTCGCGGTCCGCGGAAGCGTCGGGCCGCGCGGCACCCGCCCCCC
>CALBMW010000899.1 GCA_937896275.1 uncultured Myxococcales bacterium | reverse complement strand
GGCGGCGCACGACGTCCTTGAAGGTCGCGCCCTTGGGGATCTCGACCCGCATTGGACCCGCGCCGCCCAGGGGCTGGTCGAGGCTGCGCGCCCGATACCAGCCGTAGCCGGCCGCGCAGGCGGACACCACCACCAGCACCCCCAGCACCCGCAGCGACGTCCGCATCAGTCCGCGTGCCTGGCGGGCGGGCGGGCGTCGAGCCAGCTCTGCAGGATGAGGGTGGCGGCGACCTTGTCGACCAACTGCTTGCGGTCGGCTCGTCGCACGCGCCCCTCGATGAGCGCTCGCTCGGCGATGACCGTGGTCATGCGCTCGTCCCAGCGCTCCACCGGGAGCCGGAGGCGCCGCTCGAGCGCCTCGACGAAGCGCCCCACCTTGCGGGTCTGGGGCGTGTCGCGTCCGTCCAGGCCCAGCGGCCAGCCGACGACGATGCGGTCGATGTCGTGCTCGGCGACGAGCGCGGAGAGCGTGACGAGATCGTCCTTCAGCGCGGTGCGGTGAAGGGTGGTCAGGCCCTGGGCGATGATCCCCAGGGCGTCGCTGACGGCCACCCCGATGCGGCGGTCGCCTACGTCGAGGGCGAGGGTTCGGCTCAACCGGTCTTCCGGGCCTTCGCGCTGCGCGCCGTCGACGGCCCGGCCTTGGGCTCGGCCCCGGGCGGCGCCTCGTCGAGGGGCGAGGCTTCGCGCTGGTTCTCCTCGATGAGCGCTCGCAGACGGGAGAGCCGCGTCTCGGTCTCGGTCACCCACTCGTTCTGGGCGCCCAGGCGCTCGCTCATCGTGATGTTCTTCTCGTAGATGGTCAACGACTGCTCGAGCAAGGGCTGCAGCTGCTTGCGCAGCTCGAAGAAGTAGAAGCGCTTGGTGAGCAGGTCGAAGTCGTCGGGCACCTGGGCCTGCATCACGTCCTGGTAGAACTCCTCGTACAGCTCGCCCAGCTTCAGGCCGGCGGCGGTGGCCCAGTAGCTGTGTTGCACGTTCAGCGCGTCGATGTAGCTGCTCTGGGACTGCCGGAAGAACTTCACTTTGTCGGCCAGATCGCCCTTCATCGACGCCACGGGCAGCTTCAGGCCGACCTCGTGGGTCAGGCGCTGGTAGATCTCGGCGCGGCGGAAGTGGGCCTCGGCCAACAGATCGTTGCCGGTCAGGTGCGGGGCGTAGGCCTCGTTCACGCGCTGCATCGACTTCTTGAGGTCCCGCTCCGCCTCGCCGTAGCGCCCCAGCCGCAGCAGGGCCGTGCCGCGACGCAGGTGGCACTCGGCGAGATCGGCCTTCCCCAGATCAGCGGCGGGCAAGAGCTCGTCGTAGAGGTGGATGGCGCCGGCGTAGTCGCCGCTCATGACCAGGTTGTAGCCCCACCGGAACTCGCCATCGCGGCGGTCGCGCAGCTCGGTGCTCAGCTGGGCGTAGCGGCGGAAGTGGACGGCCGCCTGGGTGTGCTGGCGCAGCTGCTCCAGGCACAGCCCGCGGTTGTAGAGCGTGGACGGCGCGTAGCGGCTCCTGGGGAAGCGGTCGAGCAGCTTGCCGTAATGCTGGTCGCAGGCGGCGAAGTCCTGGCGCTCGAAGGCGGCCTGACCGTCCTCGAACAGTTGCTGCGCGTCGTAGGCCGTGATCTGGCCGCCCGGGGGGGCGTCGGGATCGACCTCGATCAGCATCGCCTCCATCTCGACGGGATCAGGGGGCCCGGACAGGCCGTCGGCGCGCACATGCGAACGACCGCAGCCGGCCGCCAAGGCCAGCAGCAGGTACAGGGGCAGGCGACGGCACGTCAGGGCGGGCGTCGCGGCGTTTCGATGGGAGTGCGTGTTCTTCATGGTCGAACCGACAGCGCCTTTGGGGTCGAGGTTCCGCGGCCGGGCCCACGAAGTCCACCCGTTGTCGAAAACCCTCACGCCGTTAGGCTGCGCGCCACCCGGTCGAGTCCGCGCAGATCGCGCACGTCCTCGGGCAACAGGGGCACCACCACCAGGGGCGCGTCGGCCAAACGGTCGAGCCGGGCGATGGCCTCCCGATCTCTTTCGGCCATGCGCGCGTGGGCTGTGAGGCCGGCGAGCATGCCCGACACCACGCGCTCACGCCGATCGAGGGGCAGATCGCTCAGCTCGTCCAGGGCGTGGGCCAGCGTCGTGGGATCGTCGGTGACGGTCGGCACCGGGCGGTGCACCCGGTTCACGAGGAACCCCCCGAAGGGGAAGCCGCGGCTGTCGAGCTGCCGGCGGAAGTGCAGGGCCTCGTCCACGTTCGCCCGGTAGGGCGCCGTGACCAGGAAGAAGCGCGTCCCGTCGTCGCGCAGCAGCGCCTGGACCGCGCGGCTCGAGGCCTTCATCGCATCGAGGATGCTGCCGAAAAGGATAAAAAAATCAGTCAGTTCCTCGATGAACGGGCCGCCGGTGAGCTTGTTGATCGACTTGATGACGAGGCCCCGGCCGCGCCCCAGCAGGCGGGCGGCCAGGCTCTCGTCACCGCCGCCGCGCAGCACCTGCATGGCCTTGCTGTCGAGGGCCGACAACATGCGCTCGGGGGCGTCGAGAAAGTCGAGGGCGTGGGCCGCGGGGGGGGTGTCGAGCACCACCAGATCGAAGGCGTCGTCCTCGACGAGCGTGCGCACCTGCTCGACCGCCATGTACTCCTGCGCGCCCGCCAGCGACGCGCTGAAGTAGCGGTAGTAGTTGTTGTCGAGGATGCGCTGGGCGGTGGCGGGATCGGGCGCGAAGCGGCGCACCATCTGGTCGCCCGTGGTCTTCACGTCGAGCATCATGGCGAAGAGCTGGCCCTCGCAGCGAAGGTCCGCCGCTTCGAAGTGGCCCGGATCGACCTGCTTGAGGGTCCCGCCCAGAGCGTCGAGGCCCAGGGCGTCGGCCAGCCGCTGCGCGGGATCGATGGTGAGGACGGCCACGCGCCGGCCCCCCTGAGCGGCCCGCATGGCCATCGCGGCCGCGGTGGTCGTCTTGCCCACGCCGCCCGACCCCGCGGTGATCAGCAGGCGTCGGTCGCGCAGCAGGTCTTCGATGCCGGTCATGCCGGCAACGTCTCCAGCAACGCTTCGATCTGGGGCCGCTCGAAGGTGGCCGTGTACTGGATCGGCAGCCTGACGATGGGCATGTCGAGGGCCTCGAGCTCCCGCGCGTAGCCCGCCGCGAGCGCCTCGCGGGCCAGCCGGATGCGGCTCACGTCCCACAGCAGCCCCAGGCGCGGGTCCGCGGGGCGCTCCAGCAGCCGGTCGAAGTCGGCCCGCGCCTCGGCGTCGAAGAGCGGCGGCGGCACCATGTTGAGGAACACGTGGCCCAGCGGCAGGCCCAGCTCGCCCTTCAAGCGCGCGTGCAGCTCGGTCGTCTCGCGCACCGGCAGCTCCTCGGGCAGGCAGACCACGTGGACCGCGGTGCGGACCGGATCGGTGAGCAGGGCCCACATCGCGGCGGCTTCGCGGTGCATGTTCCCCGCCGGGACGGCATCGCGGATTGTGCGCGGCAGCTTGAAGAAGGTGACGCCGTGGCCGGTGGCCGGCGCGTCGATGATGACGCGGTCCCAGGCCGGCTGCCCCTCTTCGTCGACCTCGCGCTCATGGTTGAAGGCCTTGCCCATCATCAGCAGATCGTTGATGCCGGGGACGAAGCGAACCAGGCTCTCCATCACCGGGTTCTCGAAGACCAGCTTGTAGATGGCCCGGAAGCGCAGCTTCATCAGCGCGTACTCCTCCATGGCCAGAGCAGGGCTGATGTTGACCGCCCACAGGTTGCGGTCGATGCAGGTGACCGTGCCGCCCACCGGCTGATGGCCCAACAGGCACGAGACGCGCTCCTGGGTGTTGAGCTCGCAGACGAGCGTGCGCGCGCCTCGCCGCGCCGAGCGCAGCGCCAGCATCGCGGTGACGGTCGACTTGCCGACGCCACCCTTGCCGGTGACGAACACGAAGCGGCGATCGTAGGGGTGCGGCGGCTCCGACATGGGCCGCAAGGGTAGGGGTGGCCGCGGGACCGGTCAACGCGCGCGGGACCATGGCGCGCGCGGGGCAAGTTCAGCCCTCGTAGGTGTAGAAGCCACGCCCCGTCTTTCGCCCCAGGTGACCGGCGCGCACGAGGCGGCGCAGCACCCGCGGCGGGCGGAAGGTGTCGCTGCCGATCTCGCGGTAGAGGTGCTCGGTGATGGCCAGCCGCACGTCCAGGCCGACCAGATCGGTGAGCGCCAGCGGTCCGATGGGGTGGCGGTATCCGAGCACCATGGCGCGGTCGATGTCCTCGGCGGAGGCGACGCCCTCCTCGAACATGCGCATCGCCTCGTTGCCCAGCGTGATGCCGAGGCGGCTGGTGGCAAAGCCGGGGTGGTCGTTGACGACGATGCAGGTCTTTCCGAGGCGCTCGCCCACGGCCCGCGCGGCGGCGACCGTCGCCTCGCTCGTCGACTCGCCCCGCACCAGCTCCAAGAGCTGCATCACCGCGACGGGGTTGAAGAAGTGCATCCCGATCACTCGATCCGGGCAGGCGGTGGCGGCGGCGATCTCGGTGATGGGCAGGCTGCTGGTGTTGGTGGCCAGGATGCAGCGCGCGGGCGCGTGGGCCTCGGCCGTTCGGAACAGCGCCTTCTTCAGATCGAGGCTCTCGGGGGCCGCCTCGACCACCAGGTCGGCCTCGGCCACGGCGCCGGCCAGGTCCGTCGCGCCCCTCAAGCGAGACCGCGCGGCGTCCGCGTCGGCGGCGAGCACCTTGCCGCGGGCCACGCCCTTGAGGTGGACGCCGGCGATGGCCTCGAGGCCGGCCTTCACGCGGCCCTCGTCCACGTCCACCAGGCAGACGTCGAAGCCCTGCAGGGCGGCCTGCCCGGCGATGCCGTGCCCCATGGTGCCGGCGCCGATGACGACGATACGTTCAATCTCCACGCTGCCCTCCTCCTGATGACCTGCGGGGGCCGCGATGATAGAAAGCCTCTCTGACCGTCCGCAAGCCAGGAGGTGCCTCCGTGAGCACGATCACCCGCGCCGAGCGCATCAAAGACCCCGAGAAGCCCTCCGAGGGGCGGTGACGCGGTGAAGGCCTACCTCGATCTGCTGCGCGACGTGCTCGAGACGGGGGTCCAGAAGGAGGACCGCACCGGCACGGGCACGCTCAGCGTCTTCGGGCGGCAGGTGCGCTACGACCTGCGCGCCGGCTTCCCCGCGGTCACCACCAAGAAGTTGCAGTTCAAGAGCATGGTCGCCGAGCTGCTGTGGTTCCTGCGCGGGGACACCAACGTCGGTTGGCTTCAGGAACGCGGCGTCCACATCTGGGACGCCTGGGCCGACGCGGACGGCGAGCTGGGGCCGATCTATGGCGCCCAATGGCGCTCGTGGCCCACGCCGTCGGGGGGGCGCGTCGATCAGCTCACCGAGGTGGTGCGCGCGATCCGCGAGACGCCCGACTCGCGCCGCCTGGTGGTCAGCGCGTGGAACGTGGGCGATCTGGAGCGGATGCGCCTGCCGCCCTGCCATCTCCTGTTCCAGTTCTACGTGGCGGAGGGCCGCCTGAGCTGCCAGCTGTACCAGCGCAGCGGTGACCTCTTCCTCGGCGTGCCCTTCAACATCGCCAGCTACGCCCTGCTGACGCACCTGGTGGCGCGGGCGACCGGCCTCGAGGTGGGCGAGTTCGTCCACACGCTGGGCGACGCGCACCTGTACCTCAACCACCTCGATCAGGTGCGCACACAGCTCGCGCGGACCCCGCACGCGCCCCCCACGCTGTGGCTGGATCCGTCGATCGAGCGCGTCCTCGACTTCGACCTGCCCCACATCGCCCTGCATGGCTACGCGCACGACCCGGCGCTGCGGGCCCCCGTGGCGGTATGAGGCTCTCCCGATGAGGCTCAGCCTGATCGCGGCGCTCTCGCGCAATGGCGTCATCGGGCGCGACGGCGAGCTGCCCTGGCGCCTGCCGGACGATCTGCGACGCTTCAAGCGCCTGACGATGGGCTGCCCGCTCGTGATGGGGCGACGGACCTGGGACTCGATCGGGCGGGCCCTGCCTGGCCGCCGGACCCTGGTCCTCAGCCGCGGGGCGCCGGCGTGTCCCGGCGCCGAGGTCTTCCCGGATCTGGACGCGGCGCTCTCGGCCGTCGCCGGCGCGGACGAGGTGTTCATCGGGGGGGGCCGCGCGGTCTACGCCGCCGCCCTGCCCCGCGCCGATCGTCTGTGCCTGTCGGTGGTGCGCGCCGAGGTCGCCGGCGACGTGGTCTTTCCGCCCTTCGACGCGGCCGCCTGGGGGGTCGCCGCCCGCGAGGACCACCCCGCCGATGATCGCCACGCCTTGGCGTACGCGTTCTTCGACCTGCGCCGGGATCCGTCCCTGCCGAGGCCGCCGCTGCCCTTCCCCGCCGCCGTCTGAGGCTCGGGGTGTCCGAGGTGCTGGGTGCGGGGTCTGCTAGGAGCCGTTGGCGCCCGGCAGCAGCCGAGCGGCGCTGTCGCCGCGGCGTCGATAGAGCAGGGCCCCCTCGCCCAGCAGCAGCAAGAACAGCGCGAACAGGGCGGCGTGCCACAGCTCCGTGCGCTTGGTCACGCCGATCGCCGGACCGGCGCTCGCTTCGGCCGGCGCGCCGGCCTGTCGCGCCGCCGCGCCGCGCAGGTCGGCGCCCG
>CALBMW010000898.1 GCA_937896275.1 uncultured Myxococcales bacterium | reverse complement strand
CAGGACAGCGTGAAGTTGACCTGCCACAGGTCCAACCCGGCCAGCTCGCCGACGGGCGCGATGCTCAACTCCTCGCGCACGCGCGCCTGAACGTAGCTCGGGCCGGCCGCGCGCCAGCGCACGTCGCCGCCGAGGGCCGTGTGTTGACCCAGGTAGACCTCGACGCCGGGCCCCACGTGCAGGCTGGTGGTCCGACCGTTCGGATCCACGAGATCGGCCATGCTGTGCGCGCCGAGGCCGCCGACGACGAACAGGTTGAAGTGGCGGGTGGGCACGACGTTGAGCATCGCGCCCAGCTGGTAGCGCGGCGACAGGTGTCGGAGCGCCTGGGTGTTGGGATCCTCGTCGAGCTGGGCGGTGAACTCGAGCCCGACGAACTTGAGCAGCTTGAGGCGGCTGACCACGCCGTACTGCATGCCGGGCTGCTCGGGGAGCGCCGCGCCGGAGCCAGGCACGAAGCTGTACTGCGCCCCGACGCCGGCGGTGAACCAGCTCGTGTTGTCGGCGCGGGCGGCGCCGGCCATCAGCAGGACCATCATCAGCGCTGTCGGGAGGGTGTGTCGCATCGTGCTGTCCAGTGTCCGGTTCTGGAGATGAACGTCGTGTTTCTACATCTTCTGTATGAGCGATTCGTGCTAGGGCGGGTTGCTGCAAACCCAGGGGGGGCGTGCTATGACGGCGGCATGAACGAGGATCCGCCCGTCGCCCCCGAGCCCACGGACGCCGCGCCCGGTGGTCCGTCCGAGGCCGACCGAGGCAACCGCAACCCGGCGCTGGCGCCCGCCTGGGCCGGTGGTCCGGGCGCACGCCGACCCCCGACCGACGCCGCCTTGGCCGAGGCCGTCGCCGCCTTCGACCGCGGCGATCACCTCGCCACCCGGCGCCTGCTGACCCGCGTCGACAGCGAATCGCTCGGTGAGCCCGACCGCGCGACGTCCGCGGCGCTGAGCGCGGCGCTCCGGCTCGATCCCATCGTGGGGATCGTCGGGGCGGCGATGCTCGTGACCTGGGTTGTCCTCTTTCTGCGCGCGACCTGAGCCTTCGTGACGTGGTCCTGGCGCGCTGAAGCGCTCCATGGTCGGGCGGCCCGAACACCGCTCGGCTTGTCGGTCGCTTTGGCCCTCTGCTATGGTCCGCGGCCTTCGTCACCCCGCCAGAGGACGCCCAGATGATCACCGTCAACGACGTGTCGATGAACTTCGGCCCCCAGGTGCTCTTCGAGAGCGTCAACGTCACCTTCAACGCGGGCGAGCGTTACGGTCTGACCGGGCCCAACGGCAGCGGCAAGTCGACCTTCATGAAGATCATCGGCGGCGATCTCGATGCGATGACCGGCTACGTCAACAAGCCCAAGAAGCTGGGCGTGCTGCGCCAGGATCACTACCAGTTCGAGGACGAGCGCATCCTCGACGTGGTGATGATGGGCAACCAGCCGCTCTGGCACGCGATGGTCGAGAAGGAGGATCTGCTCGCCAAGGGGGACGACCTCAACGACGACCAGGGCATGCGCCTCGGTGAGCTCGAGATGACGATCGCCGAGGAGGACGGGTACACCGCCGAGGCCGAGGCCGCCGAGCTGCTCGAGGGGCTCGGCATCGCCGAGGCCCACCACGAGAAGACGCTGTCCACCCTGGTGGGTGGCGACAAGGTGCGGGTGCTCCTGGCCCAGGCGCTGTTCGGCAAGCCCGACGGCCTGCTGCTCGACGAGCCCACCAACGCGCTCGACATCGCGAGCATCCGCTGGCTCGAGGGCTTCCTGGTCGACTTCACCGGCGTGCTGGTGGTCATCAGCCACGACCGCCACTTCCTCAACTCGGTCTGCACCCGCATCGCCGACATCGACTACGAGACGATCATCGTCTACCCGGGCAACTACGATGACATGGTCGAGACGAAGGCCCAGGCGCGGTCCTCGCTCGAGATGGCCAACTCGGCGAAACAGAAGAAGATCTCTCAGCTCCAGGACTTCGTTCAGCGCTTCCGCGCGGGCTCGCGTGCCAGCCAGGTGAAGTCGCGCGAGAAGCAGCTCGATCGCGAACGCATCGCGCTGGCCAACCTGAAGCGATCGAATATCGCTCGGCCCTTCATCCGCTTCGAGATCCGGCGCCCCAGCGGCAAGCAGGTGCTCGCGGTCGACGGCCTGACCAAGGTGTTCGAGCACTGCAAGATCGTCGAGGACTTCCACCTCAACGTCTTCCGCGGCGAGAAGGTGGCGATCGTCGGCCGCAACGGCGTGGGCAAGACCTCGCTGCTGCGGCTCATCATCGGCGAGCTGCGGCCCGACGACGGCCGCATCGAGTGGGGCTATGAGTGCAACACCGGCTACATGCCCCAGGACCACGGCGAGCTGATCGAGAAGTCGGACGAGACCGCGCACCAGTGGCTCTGGCGCTGGAACAACGAGGCCAACGAGGAGGAGCTGCGCAGCCTCTTCGGCCGCATGCTGTTCACCAAGGAGGAGCCCTTCAAGCCCACCAAGGTGCTCTCGGGCGGTGAGACGGTGCGCCTGCTCCTGGCGCGGCTGATGATCCTGAAGCCCAACGTGCTGGTCCTCGACGAGCCCACCAACCACCTCGATCTCGAGGCGATCCGGTCACTGACCGAGGCGCTCGGCCAGTACGAGGGGACCTGCCTGTTCGTCACCCACGACCGCCAGATGGTGACGCAGGTGGCTGACCGCATCATCGAGATGTCCGGCGAGGGGGTGCGCGAGCTCAGCCCCGAGCAGTTCGCGGACGGCGAGTTCCTGCTCGCCAGCCGTCCGAGCCGCCGGGCGAGCCGCTAGGAGCTTGCTTCAGGGCGCCGCGGCCCGCGGCAGATCCGGGCAGTCGCCGGTGGCCAGGCACGCGCGGTGCTCGGCGCTGCGGCGGGCGAAGAACTGCCCCAGCAAGTTGCCCACGTAGGTCCCGCTGTCGAAGGGCTGATCGGGGCGCGGCTCCACCGGGCCGTGGGCGCCCAGCGGATCGGCCATCACGATCCGCAGCGCGTGCACCGCGCCGCTCGCGCTCCGGTGGTCCAGCCGCAGCGGCGGATCGAGGCGCGGCACGTCGAAGCCGTCGCTCCCCTCGGACAGGTTGTCGGGATCGGTCTTGTCGCCGAGCCGGGTGACGCCGCGCGTGACCGCGGCCTGGATCAACCGCGCGTCGTCCGCGGGGGCGACGAGCCCCATGGCGCGCGCCGCGGCGAGCCCGGAAGACACCGGCACCAGCGGATCGCCGGCGCTGAGCACCCACAGCACGTCCGGGCCACCGTCGGCGGCCAGCGCCGCCGCGTAGTTCACGGGATCGGCCGGCTCGAGCATGGTCTGCAACACCTGCGCGAAGCGCCGCAGCTCGGGTGACTGCCGCCTCAGGCCGAAGCCCTGTCGGATGGCGACCAGCGGCTGGCCGGTCGGGAACACGACGCCGTCGAAGGTCACGTCCTGTTCGAAGGTCGCGACGGTGTTCTTGAGCCGGCCGACCACGTCGAAGACCTCGAGCCGCAGGGCATCGCCCAGGCCGTCGGTGGCCCGCACCGGCGACGGCGTGAAGTCGGGCAGCCAGGGGCGCAGGCCCTCGCGCACGCGCAGCTGGGTCGCGCTCAGGCTGTCGGCCGCCACGGCCACCCGGAAGGCGCCGCTGGGATCGACCTGGCCCTCGCTCTGCCCGTGACTCTGCAGGTTGGTCAGCACGAGGCGGTCGCCGGGCACCAGCGGTGGCAGGCTCGCGAAGGGAAGGCCCCGGCCGTCCGCGCTGGCCTGGGCCACGCGCCGCACGTCGTCCACGAGGAAGCTCACGGTCGTGATGCCCGAGTCTGCGGGGAAGCCGACCAGCAGCGGCCCCAGGCCACGCAACATGAGGGCCTCGGGCACCCCCGGCTGGGCGGTGCGCAGCGCGATGTCCATCAGGCCGCCGCCCCCCGAGATGGGCGCGATGGCGTCCAGATCGGGCTCGATGGCGCCGAGCAGCGTCGCGAGCATGCCCCCGTAGCCGACCCCCGTCATGCCGTAGCGCACGCCGGGGCCGCCCAGATCCACCACGCCGTCGCCGTCGAAGTCGCCCGCCGTGGCGCCCTCGACGCCGGGCTGGCTCCACTGGCGCGCGCCGTCGAAGCCGCGCAGCACGCGCAGGAACTGCACCCAGTCCACGGCGGTCTGCCGAATCACGTCGCGCGTGTGCAGGGCGTCCGTGGTGAAGGTGTCGCCGCCCGGATCGCGGCGACCGTCGTTGTTGAGGTCGCGGGCGCGTGTCCCCTCGAGGACGCGGAGCATTGGGCCGAGGCGGAGCGCCTCGAGCTCGGCGCGCAGGGTGTCGCGCGCGGCGGGCGGCAGGGTCAGGCCGTGTCCGACCGCGTCGAGCGTGCACGTGGCGAAGCCCCAGCGCGCGAGCGTGCCGGACACGGTGAGGCTCTGCAGGCGGCTCTTCGCGTAGCCGTGGGCGAAGAGCACGACGGGGAAGGGGGGGGCGCGGTCGGGGCGCGCGCGCGGGACGGTGCACCAGAAGGGGACCTCTTGCGCGCCGACCGTGATCTCACCAGTCGCCAGGTCGAGGCGGAAGCGCTCGTCGTCATCGGCCGGGTAGTCGCCGTGCGCCCCGGCCTCGCCGTCACCGTCGACGAGCAGATAGGGCGTCACGAAGCGCCCCGCCACGAGGTAGTCGACGTCGGCGAAGGTGCGAATCCAGGCCTCGGTGGCCTCGGGCGACACCAGCGAAGGGGCCAGCGCGCCGAGCGTGGCGTCGAGGTCGTCGCCCCGGAGGAGCACCGCCTCGGGCAGGGCGGGATCGTGCAGCGGCTCGACCCGACTCACCGCGGCCGGGTACTGCTCGGCGAGCGCGCCGAAGGTCCCGTGGCCGCGCAGCCCGGCGCGCAGGGCGTCGAGGGTGGCCGTGGTCGTCTGCGTGCTGAAGGTCCAGGCGAAGGCGACCTCGTCCAGCGTGCGCCCGTGGATCGCGAGGGCTTGGCCGAGCCGCGACAGCGCCTCGGTCTGACGGGTGTGATGGATGAAGGCGAAGGGCGACCGGATCGGGACGCCGTCGGCGCCGCGCAGGGCGCGCGTGAGGACCACGGCGTAGGTGTGGGCCGGTCGGAGCGGCACGATGGGGCGCAGGATCAGCGTGTCCGTCTGGCGCTCGTAGAAGGTGAGCAGATCGCGCTCGGGATCGCCGCCGGGCGGCGTCACGTTGGGGCGGTCGAGCAGGCCGTCGCCGTCGGTGTCCTCGGCCGGGGACAGGTCGCCGTCGCCGTCGATGTCCTCGTCGACCGTCTCGAAGAGCAGGTTGCTCTCCCCGGCCCGCGGATCGCGGGCGAAGGAGGGCGCGGCGAGATCGGGCAGCACCAGCGGGAAGTGGCCGCGCCCGAGATCGAGGGTCACCCGCTCGCCGAAGTGCTCACCGTCGGTCACGCACACCAGCAGCACAGGATCCTGGGCGGGATCGCGGCCGCGGCCGTCGATGGCCTCGACGTCGAGGGGCGCGGTGAAGCGGACCGTGATCGGCGCGAAGGTGCCGAAGCCGTCCAAGTCGAGGGCCTGGGCGCGCAGCTGCCGCTCGGCCGCCGTGGGGGCCTCGAGCGACAGGTTCAGCCGCCGCCCGGTGGGCGAGCGGTTGTCGGGCCGGGTGAGCAGGTCGTTGGGGAAGGGCACGTCCGGCAGGGGACGCGCGTCGAGGTCGAAGACGATGCGCGGACCGGGCCCGCTCGGGGTGGGTCGGAGTCCGCGGGGGCTGTCGTCGGGGATGCAACCCGCCGCCAGGAGGGCGGCGAGCGCGAGGCAGGGACCTCGGTGGGCGGGCCGGAGCATGGGCGCGAGTCTACACGCCCCTGCCCCGTGGGATCAGCGAAGGATCAGAGGTCCGCGCACACGCCGCCGCCGTCGAGTCCGGCGTGGGGGCAGTGCATGACGGGATCGGCCGCTGCGGGGAAGCTGGCGTGGTAGGCGCGGCACTGCACCGAGTTGCCGCCGGTGGCGTTCCAGTCGCCGCCGTCGTCGAGCTCGGAGCAGCCAGCGAGGCAGGCCACGCGATCGGGGTAGATCTCGTTGTCGCCCGTGCAATGCGCCGCGACCTGGTCGCAGTAGGCCTCGCAAGGGGCGGCGCCGCAGACACCCGCGCCGGTGACGCCGGCGTGCTGACAGTGGGTGGCCGGATCGTCGCCCGCCACGTTGGCGTGGTAGATGCGGCACTGCAGGCTGTTGCCCTCGGTGGTGCCCATGGGGCCGTCGCCCGGCATGGCGGCGCAGGCGGCCATGCAGGCGTCCATCGAGGGGTAGATCTCGTTCTCGGCGGTGCAGTTGGCCTGCGTCAGCTCACAGTAGGCCTCGCAGCCCGTGCCGCAGACGCCGCCGCCGTCCTGCCCCGCGTGGGGGCAGTGCAGGACGGGGTCGGCGGCCGCGGGCACGCTGGCGTGGTAGATGCGGCACTGGACCGAGTTGCCCTCGGTGGCGCCACCCAGGCCGTCTGCCGGGAAGGCGTCGCAGGCGCGGGTGCAGGCGTCGTGATCGGCGTAGCTGTCGGGGCACTGAGCCTCCACGCGGTTGCAGTAGATCTCGCAGAGATCGCCGCAGAACCCGCCGCCCTCGGGGGCGGTGTGGGGGCAGTGCACGTTGGCGTCGGCCTGCGCC
>CALBMW010000897.1 GCA_937896275.1 uncultured Myxococcales bacterium | reverse complement strand
GCGGCGGCCTGCTCTGCGGCGGCCTGCTCTGCGGCGGTCTGCTCTGCGGCGGCCTGCTCTGCGGCGGTCTGCTCTGCGGCGGTCTGCTCTGCGGCGGCCTGCTCTGCGGCGGCCTGCTCTGCCGCCGCCTGTTCTGCCGCCGCCTGCTCTGCCGCCGCCGCGTCGTGCGCGGCCTCCCCGACGGCCAACGCCTCAGCGGCGTCCGCGGCCGCTTCGTCGTCGGGCGTTGCCGCCGCGGGCGGAGGCTTCGAGGCCGCGTCGTCCACCCGGAAGGCGTCGGTCAGCACGATGTCGTAGCTGGGTTCTTCATCCGGCGGTGACGCCTCCACGACCGTTGCGGCGCTCTCGCGGCGCTCGCGACGGGCTCGCCGCGTCTTGAACACCGCAGCGAGCGGTGCGCCGTCCCCTGCCCCCAACGTGAACAGACGGCCCCGCTCGTCGACGTCGACCCTGCCCTCGGAATCGGGTCCGAGGTCACCCGTCTTCGGGGGCGGTGCCGGATCGGCGTTATCGTCGTTCTGGGCCAAGTCCGTCCACCCTTGCCGGGCCGCAACCCGCCGATGCTAGCACGCTCTCTGCCGTTGCCCTAACAACGGGACAACCGCACCATTGCACGTCTCGCGAGCTTCAGCGGAGCCGCGCGATGACCTGACCAAGGCGCATCGGCTGCCCCTCTTCGAGGGGTTCGAGCTGCACCTTCGGGTTGGCAAACAGGACGATCGCGGTCGAGCCCAGATGAAACGTTCCCAGCTCGTCCCCCCGCGCCACGCGGTGACCGGGCGTGTAGCTGCGCGGTCCGCCGGCGAGCCCGCGGTTGGTCTCGAGGGTCGGGTCGTAGCTGAGCGTGATGTGCCCCACCGAGGTCGCCCCCACCATGATGGTGGCCACCTCGCCGAGCGGACCCTGCACGTAGGTCGTCACGCGCTCGTTCACGCAGAAGAGATCCTCGATGTTCTCGACCGCGGCGCGGTTGACCGGCCACAGGTGCCCCGGTAGGTAGCGGGCCGCCACCACCTCGCCCTCGCTGGGGTGATGCACGCGGTGATAATCGCGGGGGCTCAGGTAGACCGTGGCCCAGCAGCCCCCGGCGAAGCGCTCTGCGTCGTGCCGGTTCTGCAGCAACTCGGCCAGCGAGAAGCGCCGTCCCTTGGCTTGAATCAGCTCCCCGCCATCGATGCGCCCGCAGTTCAGCAGGCGGCCGTCCGCGGGGCTCACCGCGATGCCCGGTCGGCGGTCGATCGACCGCGCACCCGGCCGCAGCCGGCGCGTGAAGAACTCGCCGACCGTCGCGTAAGCCGACAGGGGCAACTCGGCCTCGGCGACGTCGATGTCATAGGCGCGGGCGAAGGCCCAGACGCTGAGGCGCCGCACAGGGGCCGGGAATGGCGCGTGGGCAGCGGCGCCGACCGCGCGGCTCAGCAGATTCTTCGGCACCAGCCCCAGGGTGCCCAGCACCCACTGATCCTTCACACGTCCTCCCCAAACGAACGATGGCCGAACGGCGGTTGCCTGCGACGCGTCGATCCGCAGATCGGCGTCAGAGCGCCACCGCGGCCTCACGGCTGGGTTGGTGCTCGGGATCCAGAGCCAGCGCGCGATTGAACATGTCCTTCGCCTTGCGATCGTCACCGAGGGCGTGGCGCACCTTGCCCAGGTGGAAGAAGACCTCCACCCGACCATCGCGGTCCAGCTTCATCTGGTGCAGCAGCACCGTCTGGAAGATCTTGAGCGCACGGTCCCAGTCCGAGCGGCGGAAGTGCAGCCGGCCGAGGCGCACCAGGTTGGGGACGAAGGTGGCGTCGTACTCGAAGCACTGCGTGAAGTACCCCAGCGCGGCGTCCTCGTCGCCCCGTTCCTCGGCGACGCGGCCCATCCGGTAGTTGTAGGTGAACAGATCCTTGAATCGGCGCGCGGCCTTGAGGCGCTCGATGATCGCCGTCAGCACGGGCTCCGCGTCGGCGTAACGGCCGGCCGCGAAATAAGCTTCGAGCAGCTGGTCGGCCACCTTCAGGTCATCGGGTGCCAGGCGCTGCGCCTCCTCGAGCGCCACGACCATGCCCACGTCGTCCTTCGTCCGCGCGCGCAGCGCCGCGATCTCGAGGAGCAGCGTCACCCGGTCCGCGCCCGTCGTCTGATCGAGGCGGCGCTCGAGCAGGTTCGCCACGGCGAGGTCGTCGCCCTCCGAACGCGCCATCTCGAGCAGCGCGTCGAGCGCCTTCGGGTCGCCGCTCTCGGCCACCGCCGCCTCGAGCGCCCGCCGCGCGTCGACCGGGCGGTCCAGGTTTCGCAGGTACAGCAGGCCCAGGTTGCGCCAGGCCACCGCACGATCCGGCCCCTCCGGCGCGTTCTCGAGCGCCCGCTCGAGCAGCTCGGCCGCCTTCTCCCACTCACCGGACCGTTGGAACAGCTTGGCCTGCACGTTGAGGGCGCCGACGTGGTCGGGATCGGTCCGGAGCACCTCATCCAGCGTCTCGATGGCCAGGTCGGCGTCGCCCAGGTGCGCTTCGGCCAGATCCGCGATGCGAACCAGCAGAGGCACCCGGTAGGCCGCCTCCGCCGTGTCACCCAGCGCCTCGAGGTGGTCGCGCAGCACCTGCACCAGATCGAACCAGCGCTCGCTGGCCTCATAGAGGTGGCTCACACGCTGATAGGCCTCGCGATCGGCCGGCGCGGCGGCCAACACCTGCCGGTAGTACTCGATCGCGTTGTCGAGGCGGTCCAGTCGGTGCTCCGCGTTATCGCCCAGCGCGAAGAGCACCACGCGCCGCGCCTGCTCGTCGTCGCCGACGGCGGCGAGCTTCTTGACCAACACCTCCTGCATCGCCGACCAGCTCTCGAGCTGGCCGTAGAGCGTGATGAGCGCCTCGCTCGCGTCGACCGCGTCCGGATCGAGGTCGAGCACGCGCTCGAAGGCCTCGGCCGCCCGGTTCGCGTCGTGCAGCCGATCGCGAGCCAGCTCACCGATCCGCCGCTGGATCGCTGCCACCGCGTCGCCGTCGTACAGCGTCTCGGCCCGGCGCTCGAGCACCGCGAGCAGCGCGGTCCAGTCGTGGTTCTCATCGTGCAGGCGCTCGAGCGCGCCGAGCGCGGCGGCGTCGGTGTCGTCGAGCTCGAGGACCTCCTCGTAGGCGGCGACGGCGCCCTCCACGTCACCCAACTTCTCGGCGCTCAGGACGGCCAACCGGTACAGCCGCGCCCGCTTCTCGTCCAGGTCGAAGGACGCCGACGCCTTGCGGCGGTAGATGTCCGCCAACGCGGGCCAGTCCTCGGCGCTCTCGTAGAGCGCCTCGAGCGCGTCCAGCGCCCGCTCGTTGTTCTCGTCGATCTCGAGCGCCGCCCGGTAGTGCCCCGCGGCACGCGCGTCGTCGCGGAGACGACCTCGGCTCCAGTCGGCGATGCGCAGGTTGTCGTCCAGCTGCAGCTCCGGGTCGTCGAGCTGGCCGAGGTGGGCCGCGAACGCGTCCGCCAGCACCGCCCAAGCGCCTCGCTCGGTGGCGACGCGCACGAACTCTCCCCTGATCTCCTCGTCGGCCGGCACCTCGTCGAAGGCGCGGAGCATGCAACTCAGCGCCGCGTCCGTGTCGCCCATCTCATGCTCGCGCAGGTGGGCCGACTGCACCCACAGCTGGGCGCGATCCCGAGGATCCTGCATCAGTTCGATGCGCATCTCGGTCAGGATGGCCAGCTTGTCCCACTGCTTGGCGTCCCGATAGATGGGATCGAGGACCTCGCAGATGGCCTGGCGGTACTCCAGGTGACCCGACAGGCGCTCCATCGCCTCGCGGCTGAAGGTGTGGTCGGGCTTCTCCCACAGGATCGACCGGAACAGATCGATGGCGGTCGCAACGTCGCCGTCGACGACCTCGAGCAGATAGCCCAGGCGGAACCGCAGATCGAGCGTGTCCTCGTCGCCGCCCAGGTCGATGCGGCGGCGCAGCACCTCGATCAGCGCCTGCCAGTTCTTGGCAGTGGTGTAGCGGGCATCGAGGGCGGCCAGCGCCTCGGCGTCGTAGGGATCGGTGCCCAGCACCGCCTGCCACGCCTCGACGGCCGCCCGGTGGTCGTCCAGCTTGCCGTCGTAGAGGCGCGCCAACCGCCGGTGCAGGTCGCGCGCGGCCTCGCTGTCCAGCGTCTCGTGCACCCGCTCGGCATAGAGGGCCGCCAGCCGATCGTGCAGCGAGAGCTCGTCCGCCAGGTCGTGCAACGCCTCGAAGACCTCGGGATCGACGGACTCCTCCTGAAAGGCGCGCGCGTAGCTGTCGAAGGCGCTGCGCGGATGCTTGAGCACCTCGTAGCGCAGCCGAGCCAGCCGCTTGAGCAGATCGATCCGCTCGGCCGGATCGTCCAGATCGAGGAGCTGCAGCTCGTACACGCGGGCCAGCGCCTCGGGCTCGTCCCGCTCGGCGTAGTAGGGCTCGAGCACCCGGCTCGCCGTGAGGCGGTAGCGCTCGTCGCCCAGCAGGCGCTCCAGCGCGCGGCGCGCCTCGGGCTGATCGGGATCACGGCGCAGGATGTCGCCGTACCGCTCGATCGACTGCTCCGCCTGCCCGAGTTGATGCTCCAGCACGTCGCCGATGCGCAGCTCCAGCGCGTTTGCGCGCGCCGCGTCCACGTCGAGGTAGGCGTCACGCTCACCCTCGAGCAGATCGATCAGCTCGCCCCATCGCCCCTCGCGGCTGAACAGGCGGTCGAGCGCCTCGAGCGCCTTGCGGTCGCGCGGATCGGACTCGAGCACCGATCGATAGGTGAGGATCGTCTCGTCGGGATCGCGAAGCTGCTCCTCGAAGGTCCGCGCGATGCGGTAGAGGATGGCCTTGCGCCCCTCGCCCTCGTCGGCCGTGTCCAGCTTCTCCTGGAGCACCTCGACGAGCAGCTCCCACTGGGCCGTGCGCTCATAGAGCCGGATGAGCGCCTCCACCGCGTTCTGGTCCTCGGGATCCTCCTCGAACACTCGCCGGTAGGTGTCGATCGCCTGATCGGGCCGGTCGAGCAGGTCCTCCCAGATCTCGCAGATGCGATAGAGCAGCTCCTTCTTCTCGAGCACGTCGCGTGAGAAGTCAGCCTTGCGCGACAGCACGGTCACCAGATCCTGGTGGCGACCCTCGGCGGCGAGGATGCGCTCCAGCGCGTTGAGCGCCTCGGTGTTCGCCTCGTCGATGGCGAGCACGCGGTGGAAGCACTCGATCGCGCGGTCGGCGTCGCCCAGCTTCTCGTCGAAGGTGCGCGCGACCTTGCTGAGGATCTCGACGGCCAAGTCCAGATCCTGCAGGTCCTCGATGCCGCCGAGGTAGGCCTGGACGAGTCCGCCCCACTCGCCGAGCTCCGCGGCCAGGCGATCCAGCTCGATCTGAACGTCGGGGTTGCCATAGTCACACGCGAAGGCGCGCGCGTAGGCGGCGAACGCCCCGTCCTTGGCGCCGAGGTGCTCCTCGTGCACCTTGGCGACGCGGATCAGCGTCTCGAGGCGCTGCCAGCGGTCGTCCTGGTACTCCAGGGCGACGTCCATGACCATCACCCAGTCTGTCCAGCGCTCACCCTCGGCGTAGATGGGCTCGAGGATCGACGCGACGCGCCGCCGCTGATCCGCGTGCCCCTCGTCCAGCTCGATCAGGAGCCGCTCGAGCGCCTCGAGCGAGGCCTCGTGGCCCGGCTCGTCGTCGCCGAGCGCGGTGCGCCAGGCCTCGATGGCCCCGTCCAGATCGTCGAGGCGGGTCTCGAGCACGCCGGCGAGCTTGTGGCGCAGGGCCGCGCGGGCCGCCGGCGCGTCGGCGTACTGGATCTCGTCACGCAGTAGATCGGCCAGCTCGGCCCAGCGCTGCGCGCCGACGAAGAAGTGCTCCAGGGCGCGGAAGGCCTGCGCGTTGTCCGGATCGATCACCAACACCTTGCGGTAGGTGTCCGCCGCGCGCTCCTCGTCGTCGATGACGTCCGCGAGCAGCTGACAGACCTTGAAGTACAAGGTCTTCTGCTCCTCGGGCTCCATCGACGCCTCGGCCAGATCGAGGTACAGCTGAACCAGGTCCTCCCAGGCGGCGGTGCGCGAGAACAGCTCGACGAGGGCCTCGACGGCGACGGCGTTGGCCGACTCGATGTCGAGCACCTCGCGGTAGGTGTCGCGAGCCAGCGCGTCCTCGCCGCGACGCGTCTCGTGCAGCCGCGCCAACTCCAGCAGCAGCGCCACCTTCAGCGGGGGATCGAGGGCACCGACGGAGGCCTGCTCGAGCTGCTCGGCCAGCTCACCGAAGCGGCCGGTGATCTCTGCCATCCGCTGCAGGTCGCGGCGGTTGTCGGCATCCTCGGGGCTCAGCGCCAGCACGCGCCCGCGCGTGTCGAAGGCACCCTCGGCGTCGCTCAGCTTCTGCTCGCGGAGCGCCGCGATCTCGCGCAGCAACGCGCAGCGCTCGGTCGGATCGTCCAGCAGGGCGTCCTGCCGCACCTCGAGGACCTCGACGAGGCGCGCCGAGTCGTCGTCGTCGCGGTAGATCGGTTCGAGGATCTGCGCGACTTGCAGGCGCTCGACGCCCGCCGCGGTCGCGGCGTCCGGGTCCGAGAAGAGGGTCGTGAGCGCCCGCCGCGTGCCCGCGTGACGGGGGACGGTGGCCAGCGCGTGGCGATAGAGGTCGAGCGCCCGCTGCCCGTCGCCGAGCCGCGTCTCGCTCACCCGCGCCAACCTGTACTCCACCTCGGCGCGCCCCGGCCCCGCGTCGGTCACACCCATGCGGTGCTCGAGCAGCGCGGCCAGCTCACCCCAGCGCTCCGTTTCGGACAACAGGCGCTCCAGCGCGTCCAACGCGGCGTGATCGCCCTCGTCGTCCGCGAGCAGTCGACGCCAAGTGTCGATGGCGGCCGCCGGATCGCCCAGGGCCTGCGCTTGGATCGTCGCGACGCGCTCCAAGAGCGGCTTGCGCGCCTCCAGCGAGTCCACCAGATCGGCCTTGCGCTCCAAGACCTCGACGAGCGACTCGGCGTCGTCGGTCCGGGCGTAGAGGCGTTCGAGGCCATCGAGCGCGGCCTGGTTGTCGGGCTCGATCAGCGTCACCGAGCGCAGCGCATCGATGGCCCGCGGCGCGTCCTCCAGCCGCCGCTCCGCCAGCCGCGCCACCTCGTGGTGCAGCGAGACGGCGCGATCAGGCGCCAGCGGGATCACCTCGGCATACAGATCAGCCAGCGCGCCGGGATCGTCGAGGGTGTCGGCCAGGCGGGACAGCTCGGCCTCGAGCCGCGCCTCGGCGCCACCGCGTCGGTAGGCCTCGGCCAGCGACAGGAAGGCCGCGGTCACGTCGTCCAGGTAGGCTTCGTCGATGGTCGCGACGCGCTCGAGCGTCTCGACCTGTGCCGTCGGATCGTCGAGATCCTCCAGCGTGCCCATCAGCGTCTCGCGGAGCCGCGACCACGCCTCGTCGGCCTCATACAGAGGCATCAGGATGCGCGCCGCGGCCAACCGCACGTCGGGCTCGCCGAGCAACCCCTCGAGCGCCTGCCGGGCCCCCGCGTGGCCAGGCGTGCGGGCCAGCACCGCACGAAATGCCTCCACGGCGCGGCTCGGCTCGGCCAGATCGTCCCGCAGCAGCACGCCCATGCGGTACTCGAAGGCGTCGCGCGCGGCGTCGTCGGTCGCCAGCGCGCGCTCCTGCTCGAGCACATCCAACAAATCTGCCGGCCGCACCAGCAGGCCGTAGAGACGGTCGAGCTGGGCGAGGGCCTCGCGCGCCTCGGCGTCGAGCGCCAACACCTGCCGGTACAGCTCGACCGCCGCTTCGGCGTCGTCCAGCGCCTCCTCGTAGGTCGAGGCGGCCCGGAACAGCAGCGCGATGCGCTCCGCGACGCCGTCGACCAGCTCCGCGTGATCGATGAGCACCAAGACCAGCTCGGACCAGCTGCCGGCGGCCGCGTAGAGGCGCTCCAGCGCGCTGTGCGCGCGCAGATCGTCCGGCGCGATCTCGAGCCGGACGCGGCGATAGACGTCGATCGCCCGCTCGGGCTGCCCCAGACGCTCCTCGAACAGGGCACCCAGCCGGAAGCACAGCGCCGCCTGCTCGACACCGTCGAGCGTCCCGTCGATGCGCTGCTCGAGCACGCCCACCAAGGACTGAACGTCGTCGACGCGCGCGTAGAGGCGGTCCAGGCTGGCCAGCGCGGCGGCGTCGCCGGGATCGAGATCCGTGATGCGCCGGTTGAAGCCGATCGCCTCGTGCAGGTCGCCCACGCGAGCCTCGTACAGGTCTGCCGTGCGCGCGGTGAGCGCGCGCCGCGTGTCCGGGTCCAGGCCTTCGAGCCTGGCCGGATCGTCGAGGCCGCGGCGCAGCACCGCGGCGAGCTCGGCCCAGCAGTCCAGCTGCGCGGCCAGACGCTCCAACTCCACCAGCACCTCGGGGTTGCCGAAGTCACAGGCGAAGGCCGCGCCGTAGCTCGCGAAGGCGGCGCGCGGATCCTCCGCGCTGTCCTCGTGGGCCCGCGCGACGCGGACGTGCAGGGCGACGCGCTCGGCGTCGGTCTGGGCGTCCCCCAGCCGCACCTGGAGCAGGTGGACCCCGCTCTGCCAATCACCCCGGCCCGCGTAGATGGGGGCCAGCACGTCGCAGATGCGCAAGCGCAGGCCGCGCACGTCGGCCCCGTCGCTGTCCAGCAGCAGGCTCTCGAGGGCGTCCAAGGTCGGCTCGTGGTCGGGTGCGTCGATGAGCACCTCGGCGTAGCGCTCCACGGCCTCGTCGGGCGCGCCGAGCTTCGTCTCGAGCACCTGGCCAAGCTGATACGCCAGCGGGATGCGGGCCTCGGCCTCGACCGAGGCCAGCCGCTCCTCGAGCAGATCGGCCAGATCGCGCCAACGCCCCACGTTGCGGAAGATGCGCTCGAGCGCCGCGAGCGCCCGAGCGTTGCCCGGCTGATCGCCCAACACGCGCCGATAGATCTCGACGGCGCGCACCGGCTCCTCCAGCACCTCCTCCCAGAGGTCGCCCACGCGGAACAGCACGTCCACGCGCGCCAAGGCGTCCTCCAGCAGCGGAAGCCGGCGCTCACAGACGTCCACCAGGCCCCGCCAGTCCTCGAGCCGCGCGGTGAGTCGGTCCACCGCGTCGAGCGTCTCGAGGTCGTCGCCTTGCTCGATCAAGAGCGCCTCGAGGGCACCTCGCGCATCGGAGAAGCGGGCCAGGCGTTCCTCGAGGATGGCGGCCAGCCGTCGGCTGTACAGCCCGGCCACGGCCAGATCCGGATCGGCCAGATCACCGGCGACGGCGAAGCGCCCATAGAGCTCGGCGAGCTGCTCCCAGGCCGTCAACTCGACGACGAGGCGCTCGAGCTCGTCGCGCACCGAGGCGTCGGCGCGCTCCTCGGTCAGCAGGCGCCGCCAGGTGTCGAAGGCGCCGCGCGGGTCCGAGAGCTTGGCCTCGCGGATCTGGGCAACCTCGCGCAGCCGAGCCGCACGGAAGGCCGGATCGTCGCTGCCCTCCACCTGCAGTTCGAGCACGCGACGCAGGCTGGACCACTCCTCGTGGGCCCGCATGTAGGGCTCGAGGATCTCGGCAGCGCGGCCGGCGAAGGAGCCCTCCAGGAACTGCTCGAGCGCCTTGACCGCCCCGATGTGCTCGTGGTCGAGCGTCAGCACCTCGGCGTAGGCCTCGAGGGCGGCGTGCAGGTTGCCCTGGCGCTCGGCCAGCTGACCGAGTCGGAAGCGCAGGCTGGCGACGGCCTCGGGGTCAGTGGTGAGCGCCAACTCCGCCGCGACGTAGTCGGCGAGCGCGCGCGTGTCCTCGGACCGCTCGGCCAAGCGCTGAAGGCCGCGCAGGGCGCCGATGTTGGACGCGTCGAGGGCGATGAGCCGCTCGTACACGGCGCGCGCCGCGCCCGTGTCATCCAGGACAGTCTCATGCAACTGCCCGATGTCACTCAGGATTTGCGCCTGTTCATTGGGCTCGTCCGCGCGATCGAGCTGCCGCTCGTAGATCGCGAGCAGGCGCTCCCAGTCGCCGAGCTTCTGGTACAGGCCTTCGAGGGCCGACAGCACGACGTCGCTGTCGCCGTCGAGGGCGCGCACGCGCTCGTAGTGGGTGGCGGCCTCCTCGTTTCGGCCCAGCTCATCGGCGCAGGTCGCCGCCAGCAGCCGGCGAAGGCGCACCTCGACGGAGGCCTCCTCGACCTCGCCGACCATCGCGTCGAGCAGCTCGGCGAGCTCGGCGTACTGCTCACTCGCGGCCGCCGTGCGCCGAACCTCGTCGAGCAGCCCCTCCCCGTCGGGCGCCCGATGGAGGGCGCGGGCGTACCAGCCGTAAGCGAGCGCCAGGTCGCCGCGGTGCAGCTCGTGCGTCCGCGCCAGCTCGACCATCAGGGCGACGGGATCCTCCGGCCCCGCGCGCAGCTGCACCTCGAGCACGCCCACCCGGTCGTCCCAGCGCTCGGTCCGGGCGTAATGCGGTTCGAGCGTGCGGGCCGCCTCGAGGTTGTCGGGATCCTCGAGCAGCACGCGCTCCCAGCACTCGACCGCGGCCGCCTCATTGCCCAGATCGGTGGCGCAGATGACCGCCATGCGCCGCAACAGCTCGACCTTGGACGATACGTCGCCGGAGTCGGCCGCGACGCCGCCGAGCAGCCGCACCAGCCCCTCCCAGTCGCCCTTGTCGCCATAGAGCGCGGTCAGGGCGTCCCATGCGCCGCGCCGCAGGTAGAGCTCGCGCAGGTAGGCCTCGGCGTGCAGGTCGCCGGGCTGCAGTCGCAGCACCTCGCGCCAGGCCTCGGCCGCGCGCTCCTCGTCACCGAGTCGGTCCGCGTAGATCGTGCCCAGCCGCTTGACCCAGTCGACCTGCTCGGCCTCCGGAAGCTGCTCGATGCGCGCGCGGTACAGGGCCGCCAGGTCATCCCACCGCTCGGTCTTCTGGAACAACGCCTCGAGCGCGCCCCAGGCCTTGGGGTGCTCCGGCTGAAGATCGATGACCTCGCGCCACAGCTCGACCGCCTCGCCCGGCTCGTCGAGCCGCTTCGCCGCGATGCGCGCCATCTCGACGATACGCTCGATCCGCGCGTCGCCGCTCAGCGACTCGAGCTGCCGCCCGTAGATGCCGTAGAGCGCCCGCCAGTCCTTGCGATGCCGGTAGATCTCGATGAGCTGACCGATGGCCTGCTCGTCGCTCGACCGGCGCTCCAGGATGTTCTCGAGGTACTCGATGGCCTGGTTCGGGTTGGAGAACTTCTCTAGCCAAAGCTGGGCGATCTGGCGGTTGAGCGCGACGACCGCGTCCTCGTCCCCGGCGTCCGAAGCCGCGTCCGCGCGACGCTTCAGGATGCCGATCAGATCGTTCCACCGGGCGCTCGCCTCGTACTTCTGCTGCAGCGCGTCGAGCGCCTCGGTGTTGGTGGGATCGACCTGCAGGATCTGGTTGTAGGTGTTGATCACCATGACCGGCAGGTTCAGCTGGTCACGGTAGATGGCGACCATCTGGTCGTAGATCGCGACCTGCTCGGCGACCGCCGCCTCGGGGGTGAGCTTGAGGTCCTCCTTGAGGAACTCGAGCAGGGCGTTCCACTTGCCGGTGCCGAAGAACAAGCGTCGCAGGTTCTCGCGCGCCGCCCGGTGATCGTCCTGCACCTTGAGGATCGACTTCCAGATGTCGATCGCCTTCTCGAGGTTGCCGAGCTCGTTCTCCGCCACCGCCGCCATCTCGAGCCCGAGGGCGATGCGCGCTTCGGTCGACGACTCGTTGCCCTGGCGCGAGGCCAGCACGCCCAGCAGCCGCTGCCAGTCCTTCCGCGCGGCGTAGTACTCCGAGTAGAACTGCAGCATCAGGCCGTTGCGCGGATCGTTGAGCTTGATGCGCTTGAAGTAGTTCTCCGCCGCGTCGAGATCCACGACCTTGCGCCACAGGATCATCGCGATCTGCACGAGCATCGCGGACTCGTTGCCGCCGCGATGCCGCGTGCGCAGGGCCGCCTCGTAGACCTCGACGAGCTCGAGCCACTGCTCGCGGTCGCTGTAATACTCGACGCAGAAGTTCAGTGACTCCTGCTCGACCGGGCTCAGCTTGAGCACCTCGCGGTGCCACTTCACGGCCTGCTCGTCGTCGCCCATCGGGCCCTGCGCCACGGCGGCGAGGCGCTGATAGATCGCCTGGCGATCGGTCTTGCGCGCGGTGGCCTCGGCGCGACTCGTGAGGTACTCGACCAGATCCGTCCAGCGCGCGTTGGCCTCGAGGAAGCGTTCGTTGAGGGCCCGCGCGGGCTCGTTGCGCGTGTCGATCTCGAGCACCTGATCGAGCAGCGTCCCCACCCGGGCGTCCTCGGGCGCGACGCTGAACACCAGCTCGGCCGCCTCGACCAGCAGCGCCGCCTTCTGCCGCGGATCGCGCGTCGTCTCGGCGGCGCGCGTCAGCTCCTCCACCCGCGCCAGCTGCTCGCGCCCAGCCGAACTCAGCAGCTCGGCGTAGGCCCCGGCCCCGGGGTGGTCGGGCACCAGGTGCAACGCCTGGCGGACGCACACGACCGCGTCGGTGGCCCGATCGAGCCGGTTGAGGCACACATCCGCCATCGCCAGCAGCAGGGCGGCCTGATCCGCGGCGTCCGGCGTTGCCTGCGCCTCGAGGGTGTAGAGCTGGAGCACCAGCCCCCAGTTTCCGCGCTGCTCATAAGACGCGCGCGCGGCGGCGAGCGCCTCGACGTTGGCCGAGTCGAGCTGGAAGGCGCGCTGGTAGCTCAGCATCGCGTCGTCGGTGCGTCCCAGCCGGTCGGCGAACAGGCGACCCACCACGAGCGCCAGTCGAGACACCGCAGACGGATCGTCCAGCGTCTCGCCGTACTCGGTGAGGCCCAGCGCCAATCGCTCCCAGGCCTCGTGCGCCGCGGTCGGTTCCAGAGCGTCCACCCGCTCTGCCGTGAGCGCGACCAGGCCCTCCCAGTCACCCGCCTTGAGCAACGCCGCCTCGAGCCGCTCGAGCGCCTCGGCGTCGTCCGGGTTGCTCGCCAGCAGGTTGCGGTAGCTTTCCAGTTCGTTGTCCATGAGGGGCACTCGATGCTGCGCGTCCGGGGTGACCCGGAACCGGCCAGGCCCTCGCGGCGCGGCCCCCCCGTGCAGGGGGAAACCGGCTCGCCGATCGGGCCGAAACGCTCCCCTGGGCGAGCGCGCGGGCGACGCCCGGGAGCAAGCACGAAGGGTTCCAGGATTTTCAGTCGGCCAAAGCGCCCGCATGGTACAAAGCGCCCCGAGGGAGCACAACCCGCTCGAACGGGGCCGCTCACCGGGGGTTGGCGCGTGTCCTCTGGGGCCACCCACTGCAGTGTCGACGGGCGCTTGGTGCCGGTCGATCAGCCCGCGCTGCGGCCCGACGACCGTGGCTTCGCCTACGGCGACGGTGCCTTCGAGACGCTTCGCGCGGTCGACGGACGCCCCATTGGGTTGGGCCGCCACCTGGCCCGTCTGGGGACGACGCTCGACGCGCTCCGTATCCCTCGTCCGCCGATCGATCTTCCAGAAGAGCTGCGCCGCGTGCTCTTGGCCAACGGCCTCACGCGGGGCGAGGCCTGCGCGCGGATCCGCGTCAGTCGGGGACCGGGATGGGGTGCGCGTCCGCCGCCGGACCCGCGGCCCACCGTGATCGTCGACGCCTCTCCCTGCCCGCCCACCCTCGACGCACGCCGCGCGGAGGGCATGGCGGTGGTCACGCTGCAGACCCCTCGACGCGCCCTGCCGACGCTCAAGACGCTGGCATGGCTGCCATCGGTGGTGGCGTTGCTGGACGTGCCGTGTGACGCCGAGGCGATCTTCTGCGACGACGACGAAGTACTCGAGGGCGCCACGACGAACATCTTCGCCTTGCGCCCCGGTCTGATCTGGACCCCCCCCGACGATGGCCGGCTGCTGGCCGGGGTCGCGCGGGCCGTGGTGCTGACCTGGGCGGCCGCCTCTGGCTTGGCCGTGCGCGAGGCGCCGCTGTCCCGGGCAGCCCTGGCCGCGGGCCCCGCCTTGCTCACCAACGCCCTGCTGCGCGCCGCGCCGGTGCGCGCCGTCGACGCGGTCCCCCTGCCCGCCCCCGACATCGAACTCCTGGAGCGCCTGCATGTGGCCTATGACGCCTTGGCCGACGCGACCTGACGCCCTCGTGGTCTTGTCGCTGAGCCTGATGATGGGGTGCGGCGACGGGGTGCAGTCCTCGCCACGCGCAGCCTGCGACCCTCGCAACGACGAGGGATGCGGCGGTGGCGAGCGGTGCCGGCTCGACGCGGTGGGGGGCACGCTCTGCCTGGCCCAGGTCGCGGGCGTCATCGGGGACGGCTGCGACTCCGCGAGCTGCCCCCCCGGCCAGAGCTGTCTCACCTTCGCGGGCGCCACCCGCTGCCGGCCGGTGTGCGACCGGAGCGCCGACGACTGCGACGCGGGGGTGTGCGCCGTCGAGGTCAGCGGTTCTGCCTGGGGCGCCTGCCTCGAACACTGCGCGATCGCCACCGGCTGTACCGATGCGGCCGA
>CALBMW010000896.1 GCA_937896275.1 uncultured Myxococcales bacterium | reverse complement strand
CATGAACCGTCCGAGCCTGGCCCTTTTCGCGGCCCTCGCCTGCGCCACCCTCGCCGGCGCGGCACACGCCGACGAGCCGGTGCGGTCGTGGCAGGGCAACCGGGTGATCGTCAAAGATCACCACCTGATTCCAGTGCTTCACGACGGCGAAGGCTATGGCGAGAAGTACACATTCAAGGGCGAGTTCGGGGAGCGCGGCAGCTTCTACTTCTCGCTCACCATCAGCAACATCGGCCTCGGCGACCACAACATGGAGAGCAAGGGCCGGCTCACCATCGACGGCCAGAAGTTCACCTGGAAGAAGGAGCTCGACGACGACGAGTGGAGCAGCGAGAAGGGTCGCTTCCACATCAAGGCGGGCCCGGCCGACATCAGCGGCACCCCCGATCGCCTGGTCATGAAGGCCGGCAAGGGCAGCGACGAGGTGGAGATGGTCTTCACCCCCATCGCCCGCGCCTGGCGCCCGCGCAACGGCCAGATCACCTGGGGCAAGGATCACCTGATCAGCGACTTCACGGTCTTTCCGCTCATGAAGGTCGAGGGCCGCTACAAGCTGGGCGGCGGTGACTGGAAGACCATCGAGGGTCGCGGCTTCGGCGGCCGCAGCTGGAGCGATCTGGCGCCCTACGGGCAGGCCCGCTGGACCATGGAGTTCCGCGGCATCCAGGGCGACTACACGGTCTACTTCCGCGAGCTGGGCACGACCGACGAGTACGGCCGGCAGCGCATCCCCTACCTGCTGATCACCAAGGGCGCGGACATCCTGGTGGAGTCCTTCGACTACACGCTCACGCCGACCAAGGTCTTCACCGACACGGCGCACGAGAACCAGTACAAGGTGCCCGAGGACTTCACCCTCGTCGGCAAGGACGCCGAGGAGCCGGGCAAGCGGCAGTTCCGCGGCAAGATGACCAAGCGAAAGCTGGACGGTCGCAAGGACCTGCTCAAGGACATGAACGGCGCCCTGGCGCTCATCGCCAAGCGCTACAGCAAGCCGGTCAGCTACGACTACGACACCGACTACCTCATCGAAGTGAAGGTGGGCGATCAGGTGGAGCGCATCGAGGGCACGGGGCGCCTCGAGGTCTACCATTGGAACAAGTAGGCGGGTGGGGCAGAGCGCCGCTGAAGACAGAGCGCGGGTCTCAGCCGCGCGGGGGCACAGCGCCCGTGCGCTGATCGAGCCACTGCATCGCCGCCGGCAGGACCGCCAGGGTCGCGACCAACGCCGCGCAGATGCCAATCACCGTCAGCAGGCCCAGTGAGTTCAGGCCGTAGTGGTTCGCGGTCAGCAGGCTCCCGAAGCCGATGGCCGTCGTGGCCGTGGTCAAGAACGCCGACACGCCGGTCGTGCGCACGATGTACCAGGGGCTGAAGCGGCCCAACTCCTTATAGCGGTGGTACATGTGCACCCCGTCGTCGACGCCCATGCCGATGAGCGTTGGCAGCGCCAACATATTGAAAAAATTGAGCTTTATTCCAGCGACGGTCATCACGCCGATCGTCGCCCCGACGCCCAGCGCGAGCGGCAACATGATCAGGGCGACGCCGACCACGCGGCGCTCGAACAGGGACAGCAAGACGAGCACCACCAGCAGGCTGGCGATGGTCGTGCGCACACCGTCGCGTGACATGGCGCGGATGACGTCCGCCCAGATCATCGGCTTGCCCGAGATGACCGGCGTGCTGCCGTCGAGCGCGTGCAGGGTCGACAGCTCGTCCGAGAAGGCCAGCGCGACCTCGCCGTCGCTGGTCGATCCCTTGGGGGACACGAAGATGAACTCGCCCAGGCGGCCCGCCTTGTCGGAGAACTTCGACTTCACCCACTCGGGCAGATCCACCACGGTGAACTCGGCGGGATCGCAGTGGCGCAGCAGCTCGTCGGCGCCCTCGCGCTGATCGCCCTCGAACAGCTTCACCTTGCGCTGCAGCTTGCGGCAGATCTTGTGCACCCAGGCGATGCGCTCGGTCTGCTTGTCGGGCACCAGGTGGAAGATCGACTGGAAGCTCTTGAGCCGCGGGTGGTTCACCTTGTCCTGGACCCGCACGTCGAGCTGCTCGTAGATGTGCTGCGCGTCCGCCGCGCTGTCGGTGAAGATGACCGCCGGCGCCGAGCTCGAGACGGTGCCGCGCACCACCTCCTGGTACTCCAGCGCCGCCTCCTCCTTCTGGCCCAGCTTGTTGAAGTCGAGCTCGAAGCGCACCGACGGCAGCGTGGCGAAGCCGACGATCCCGATGCCCACGGCGATCAGGACGGCGCGCCCGCCGAGCGGGAAGGGGCGGCGCATGATGTCGCCCGCGTGGCGGTCGACGCTGTAGCCCATCAAGCGCAGCGGCACCCAACGCTCGAAGATGAAGGTCAGGCACGTGAAGCCCAGGATCACAGCGAGCAGGCAGCAGACCACGCCCACCGCCGCGACGCCGCCGAACTGGCTGAAGCCCTTGAAGTCCGCGACGGTGAGCGCCAGAAACGCGCCCGCCGTGGTGCTGCCCGCGAGCAGGCTGGCCTCGCCGCAGTGCACGTGCGTGTGGACCATCGCCTCGAGCGCGTCGTGGCCGGCGGCGCGCTCCTCGCGGTAGCGACCGTAGAAGTGGATGCCGAAGTCGATGCCCAGGCCGAGCAGGACCGCGAAGATGAAGGCCGTGATGATGTTCAGGTAGCCGACGGTGACGCCCACGATGCCGATGGTCCACGCCACCCCCATCATCAGGGGCACCAGCACCACGAAGAGCGCGCGGATGCTGCGGAAAAAGACCATGACCACCAACGCCAGCAGGCCAAACGAGGCGATCGCCGACGAGGCCATGTCGTGCTTGATCTGATCGCTCTGCTGCAGCGCGTCCCGGTAGCCGCCGCCGATCACCACGCGGGTGACGGCGTGCCCCTCGCCGATGGGGCCGAGGTTCTGCTCGATCGCCTCGGAGGTGATGCGCTCGACCGCGTCGATGATCTCTTCGCAGAAGGCGAGATCCGAGGAGCTCTTCACCGGAAAGACCTGCAGCCCGATGGTCGTGTAGGCGCGGTTGAAGAAATACTCGCGGTAGCCGCCCCGCTCTCTGCGGAAGGTGCGGGCCAGGTTGGACAGGCCGTCGTCCTTCTCGAGCTCGGCCCAGGCGAAGGTGTGACGGTCGTCCTCCGGGGCCCCGCCCGCTCCCGCGACCTCGTCCTCGTCGAAGAGCTGGAGCCCCTTGGAGACCGCCTTTTTGATCTCCTTGGTGAGGTCGGCGTAGTAGTCCTGCAGCTCGTCGAGGCTGGGGAAGATGATCAACGCGTTGCGGTCGATCATGGCGACGTCCTGCCGGTACACCACGGTGCGGACGTCGGGGTGCGCCTCGAGCGCGGCGGCGATGGCCGGCAGCGCAGCCTTCACCGCATCGAAGTCGTCCGACATGAGCGTCACGACCAGGATGTCGGCGCTGCCGAGGCGCTTCTGCAGGACCTCGAGGGCCTGTACGCTGGGCGCGCTCTCGGGCAGCAAGTCCTTGATCTTGCTCTTCAATTGGATGCCGCGGCCCAGAAACAGCATGACCGCCGTCAGCGCGACGATGCCGAGCAGGTACAGATAGGGGTGGGCGTGGATCGATCCCACGAAGGCGCGGACTCGGCGCTCGGGCAGCTTGAACATCGAACCCGTTTACCACGGCGCCGCGGGCCAGGGGAGCTTTCAGCCGCTTGGACGGCGCGCCGCCGGTTGGCACGAGGAGTGCTTTGCCGCGTGACGCTGTGGGCGCCTGGCGGCCGATTGGTCTGTTGCCAACCGTGACGCGCCTCGCGGAGGATCCTCGGTCGTGACCTCACCCGCCGCCCACGCTGCACCGCTGACCGGGCGCGCCGCCTTCGGGCTCGGATGGCGGCTGACGTGGCTCGCTTGGCTGATCGGCGTCCTCTCACGCGTGGCCCTCTACGCCCGCCCCACCCCCTACGGTGGAGCGTACGTACGCCACTGGGACCGGTACTTCTTCCACAGCGCCTTCTACGGGCTGATGGGCGTCTTCGCGGTCGCGCTGCCCTTCTTGGCGTGGTGGGCCTGGCGGGCGGACCGACCCGCACGGCGTGCGCGCGTCGCCTTCGCCGCGCTCACCGCGTTGCTGGCGATCTCGGTGGGCACCGACCACGTCGACCACGAGACGCAGCGCTTCATGGGCTTGCACCCGACGCCCTCGCTGATCGCCACCTACGGCCACATCGGGACGACCGGCACGATCGGCGAGTCCTTCGCCACCGATCTGGGCGGCGCCTGGCTGCCGCACGCGCTGCTGCTGGTGCTGCTGGGTGCGGTCGTCCTGGGCGCCACCTGGATCTGGCGTCGCCGCAGGTCGAGCACTCGAACCATCCGGCGGCGTTGGCTGGCGGCCGCGGCCATCCTGCCGGTCGCCGCGGTCGCGGTGGCGGCGGCGACGCCCGGCGGCAAGTTCCGCATGCGCCGGGTGCAGCCCTACCTGATGACGCTCTATGGCGAGCTGAGCGCCGACATCCGGTCGGGCGAGCGGCCGCCGGACTTCGACGCCCTGGTGGCCGACGCGCAGCGCCGCTGGCTCGACGGCAGCGCAGATCTGGGCTGGGCCTTCGTCGACCCCGCCCACCCGCTGGTGCGCGCGCCCCTCGCCCCCGCCGCGCCGGCAACCGCGGACCGCTGGAACGTCATCCTCTTGCAGATCGAGACCTTGCGCGGCTGGGACGTGGGCCACCTGCGCCCCGACCGCCCCTCGCCCACGCCCACGCTGGACCGCCTGGCGTCCGAGGGGACCTGGTTTCGGCGCTTCTTCACCTTCGGGCCGCCCACTGTGACGGGGTTCCTGTCGGGGCACTGCTCGCTGACCCCGCACAGCCGCCTCAACATCACCACCAGCTTCACCTACACGGGGCTCTGGTGCCTGCCGCAGATGCTGCGGACGCATGGCTACCGCACCGAGTACTTCACCGGGTCGGACCCCGACTGGGACGGGCAGGCCATCTGGCTGGATCGCTGGTTCGACGCCACCCACTTCTACCGCGACGCCGACGAGCAGGACCGGGTGGTCTTCGGGCGCGCCGCCGACCGCATCATCGAGATGGGGCGCGCCGGCCCGTTCATGGCGACGGTCGCCTCGATCACGAACCACTATCCCTTCAAGAGCCGCGAGCCGGCGCTCGACGTGGCCGGACACGAGGAGGTGCGCGACCGCATCCTCAACACCACGCACTACACGGACGCGGTGATCGGTGAGTTCCTGGGGCGCTTGTCGGCGGAGCCCTGGTTCGACCGCACGATCGTCGTGATCTACGGCGACCACGGATACAACCTGGGCGAGCACGACGGCACGCCCGGACAGCGCAACGGCTACGTCGAGTCCTACTGGTCGCCGCTCATCATCGCGGGCGCGCCCGGGCGGCTGGCAAAGGGGCCGCGCGACGACGTGGCCACGCTGCTCGACGTGGCGCCGACGCTGGCCGGGCTTCTGGGCTTCCGACAGCCGAACCCGTGGCAGGGGCACGACCTGAGCGCGGGGGCGACGCGTGAGGGCGCGCTGGTACACACCAAGGACGACCTCACCTTCGCGCAGACCGCGGGGGGCTCGTTCGTGGTGGACAAGGATGGGGGTGGGCGGCGGTTCTACGCCGCGGACGATGCCTTGCAGTCCCGTCCGATCCCTGGGGCGGGACCCGACGCCGCGGCCGCGCTGGAGGCACGCGCGGCGGCCACCGCGCGGCTGATGGACTATTTGATCGAGACCGACGGGGTGTGGCGCGCGCCCGCGCCCTGGCCCGCGCCCGCGCTTTAGTTGCTGAGCTGAGGTCGAGCCGAGGCGGGCGGCTCTGCTAGACTCTCGCCGTTCTCCACGATTCGAAGCATCAGGGGGTGCAGAAGATGAGCACACGACGCTCCGCGGTTCTGCTGTGGGCCACCCTCGCGGTGGTCGGGTGCGACGACGACAAGTCGGTCGGGGGCCATGGCTCCGGCGGTGACGCCGACGTCGTCGATGTCGGGCCGGGTGACAACCGTTCGGGGGATGGCTCGATCAGCGGGCGCTTCGATCGCGGCGTCGCCCCGGCAGACGGTGCGGTGACCCCGGGGGAGGACGCGGTGGTCCCCGGCGACGCGGCGGTGACGCCCACCGACGGCTTCACCCCCACCGACGGCGCGGTCACCCCCACCGACGGCGCGGTCACCCCCACCGACGGCGCGATCATCCCCACCGACGGCGCGGTCGAGCCCGGCGACGCGGCGGTCAGCCCCCCCGACGGCGCGGTGGAGCCCACGGACGGCACGGTGGAGCCGGGCGACGGCGACGTCCCGCGCCCCGACGCCGGCCCCTGCCGCGACTGTGACGACGATGGCTTCACCGTGGCCCAAGGGGACTGCAACGACGCGGATTCAATGATCTTTCCGGGTCAGTCCGAGGTGTGCGACGGGCTGGACAACGACTGCGACGGCGAGATCGATGGGCAGGTGATCGAGTGCTACGAGGGCCCGCCGGACACCTCGGGCAGCGGCGTCTGTCATCCCGGCACCAGCCGCTGCGTCGACGGCGCGTTCGCGGCCTGCGAGCGCCAGGTGCTGCCCGCCGCCGACGAAACCTGTGGCAACGGCACCGACGACGACTGCGACGGCGTGGTGGACGACGGCTGTGACGGCGACGACGACCACTTCACGATCGCCGACGGCGACTGCCGAGACGATGATCCGGCCATCAACCCGGGCGCGGACGAGGCCTGTGACGGCGTCGACAACGATTGCGACGGGGTGGTCGATGGCCTCTCGCGCGGCTGCTACGACGGCGCCGCCGACACCGAAGGCGTGGGCGTCTGCCAGGCGGGCACGCAGGTGTGCGCCGCGGGGGCCTTCGACGCCTGCGACGGACAGGTGGTGCCGGGCGAGGAGGTCTGCGGGAACGGGCTCGACGACGATTGCAACGGCCAGACCGACGAGGACTGCGACCTGGCAGTCTGCCCGCCGGTGGACGTGGACGCGCCGGTGCAGGTGAGCGTGCGGTGCCTCACGGCGGGCGCTCAGGGGGCGGCCATCATCACGGCCGTCATTCAGGATCAGGACGGCAACCCGCTGCCCGACGTGGACGTGCGCTTCAACACGCAACCCGCCCTGGCGGCCGAGGCGCAGCGGAACGAGGGCACGCTGTACTACCAGCTGGTGCGGGCGCCGACGCGCCTGGGCGACGTGCGCGTGACTGCGTCGGTGGGGTGCACCAACGGCCAGCGGCTTGCGTTGCGGGCCGCGCCCACGATCACGGTCGCGCCGGCGGTGAGCGCGGGTGGCGCGCTGCAGACCGGTGGCTGCGCGGGCATCGAGGGCAACCTGCGCGTGCAGGTGATGGACGCCGACACGGGGCTCCCGCTCGGCGGCGCCTTCGTGATGGCCGGCGACGCGCCGCGCTCGGACCTTC
>CALBMW010000895.1 GCA_937896275.1 uncultured Myxococcales bacterium | reverse complement strand
GAGCAGAGCCTCGACGCGGCGGCGGCCCACCGGCCCTGCGCCCACCACGACGACCCGCCACCCGTTCACCGAGAGCGTGAGGGGGAGCCCGCTCGACGGGGCACGGTCAGGCACCTCGGACCCGCGTTCCACCGTGCCCCGGTCAGACCAGGCCCTGCACCAAGGCCTCGAGCTTGGCGGCGGGGTTGGGCGGCATGCCGGTCATCTGGTTGGCCACCTCGCCCTTGCTGAACACCATGATCGCGGGGATGCCACGGACGCCCAGTTGGCCCGCGATGCGCTGGTTCTCGTCGACGTTGACCTTGGCCACCTTCAGCTTGCCTGCGTATTTCTCGCCCAGGGCCTCGATGTGGGGCGCGATGGCGCGGCAGGGCCCACACCAGGGGGCCCAGAAGTCGACCAGCACCGGCAGGTCGCTCTCGAGGACCTCCTGCTGGAAGTCAGAGTCGGTGACGTTCACATAGGTGCCCATGACGGCCCTCCATCTCCATCGAGTCGATCGCGCGATGTTCGGGTCGCCGGCGGCGCCCGAACGCGTTCAGAACACGGTACGTCGGAGGCTGATGTTCAGCAACAGCCCCATCGCTGCCATCACTGTGAGCACGGATGTGCCGCCGTAGCTGAGCAGCGGCAGCGTCACGCCCGTGACCGGGAGCAGGTTGAGCACCATGCCGATGTTCATGACCACGTGCCAGAAGATCAGGGCCCCGACGCCGACGGCGACGTGGCCCCCGAATTTGTCCCGCGCCTGCGCGGCGCTCCGGAGGGCGGCGACGATCAGCAGGAGGTAGATGGCCAGCACCAGCCCGGCCCCCAGGAGCCCGAGCTCCTCGGACAGATGCGCGAAGACGAAGTCCGTGTGGTTCTCGGGCAAAAAGCCGCCCGCCACCTGCGTCCCGTCGCCGTGTCCCTTTCCGATCAGCCCTCCGCTGCCGACCGCGACGCGCGCCTGCCGGGCGTGCCAGCCGGCGCCATGAACGTCGGCCTTGCCGTCGAGCAGGGTCAGCACGCGGTCCTTCTGGTAATCGCGCAGCACGAACTTCCAGAGCGGGACCGCCGACACCAGGCCCAGCAGCAGGACGGTCATCAGCGCCCGCTTCTCGAAGCGCTCGTAGGCGAGCATCGAGATCCCGATGAACATCAGCATGAGGGTGTGCCCCAGGTCGGGCTCCTGCAGGACCAGGAACATGGGCACGCCGAGCAGCAGCGCGACGGGGACCAGATCGCGGAGCGCATAGCCCGCCGGGCGCGGCACCCGCTGGAACCAGTTCGCCAGGTTGAGGATGATCGCGAGCTTGGCGAGCTCCGACGGCTGAAAGCCCACGAAGCCGAGATCGAGCCAGCGGCGGGAGCCGTTGACCTCTTTCCCGACCGCCAGCACGAGCGCCAGCAGCAGCACGACGACGCCGTAGAAGAAGGGCGCGACCCGCTGCAGGTTGCGATAGTTGATGGCGGCGACCGCCCCCATGACCACGAGGCCGATGAGCAGCCAATAGAGGTGCCTGAGGTAGACCGTCGTGCCGGTGGCGATCGACGTGCTGTGCAGGTTGAACACGCT
Source organism: uncultured Myxococcales bacterium (assembly GCA_937896275.1). Taxonomy (GTDB): domain Bacteria; phylum Myxococcota_A; class Bradymonadia; order UBA7976; family UBA1532; genus JACKDN01. Next base: position 5,423 of record CALBMW010000895.1, on the reverse strand, counting down.
GACGGCGCCCAGCAGCACGACGAGGCCGATGACCGACCAGTCGATGCGGCCGACCGTGGCGGCCGCACGGGTCATCGCCGGGTCGGCTCGTTCAGGGCCGAGGTGCTGAAGACGGGCTCGACCCGCTGGTGATAGGCCTCGATGATGCGGCGGGCCACGGGCGCGGCGTCCCGGCCGCCTGAGCCGCCGTGCTCGAGGAAGACCACGACCACCAGCTTGGGCGCCTCATAGGGCGCATAGCCGGCGAACCACGCGTGGTCGCGGTTCTGGAATCGCTTGACGTCATGCCGGCCGCGGCCTCGATTGATCTCCATCACCTGCGCGGTGCCGGTCTTGCCGGCGACGCGCCCGCCGGCGACCGCGGCGAGGTGGCCCGTCGCCAGCTCGGCGTCGTTGACCGCGCGCTCCAGCGCTCGGCTGACGGCCTGGATGTGCTCGTCGGAGGCCTCGAGGGTGCTGCGGGGCTTGGAGTCGTAGCGGCTGACGACCTGGCCGTCCTCGTTCTGGATGCGGTCGACGATCCTCGCCGGAAAGATGCTGCCACCGTTGGCGAGCGCCGCGTAGGCCATCGCCATCTGCAGCGGCGAGGTGCGCACGTCGCCCTGCCCGATGGCGGTCGAGAGCGCGAGGCCATACTGGTAGCCGCCCTTGGTCACCCGATCGTGATGCTCGCGGGTGGGCACGGTGCCGACCGCCTCGCCGTTGATCCCCAACCCGGGGCGCGCGCCGAAGCCGAACTTGCGTCCGTAGCGCGCGAGCCTGTCGATGCCGAGCGCCTCGCCGAGCTTGTAGAAGTAGACGTCCGCCGACGCGGCCATCGCGCCGTTGAGATCCAGCGAGCCGTGGCCCGATCGCTTGTGGCAGTGGAAGACGCGGTTGCCGTACTCGTAGGACCCTGGGCTGTCGATCGGATCGTCGGGGTCGAGGACGCCCTCCTCGAGGGCCGCGAGGGCGGTGACGATCTTGTACACCGAGCCCGGGAAGTAGGCATGCACGCTCTTGTCGAGCATCGGGTTGTAGGGGCTCTCGTCGATCAGGCGCTTCGCTTCGGGCGTCAGCCGGCCCGACCACAGGTTGGGATCGAAGGAGGGCTTCGAGATGATGCCCCGCACCGTCCCGTCACGCGGATCGACCACCACCGCGGCGCCCGACTCGTAGTTCGCCAGCGCCTCGAAGAGGATCTTCTGCACCTCGACGTCGACCGTGAGCACGATGTCGTGGCCCCGCTCGGGGGCCTGCCTCGACTGGATGCCGCTCATCGCGCGCTCGGCCCAGCCCTCGTCCTGGCGGGCGCCGCGCGCGTCGACCACATAGCGCTCGAAGCCATCATGCCCGGCGAGCACCGACTCGAAGCGCCGCTCGAGGCCAAAGCGGCCGATCATCGCGTCGACGCTGAGGCGCCCCTCGGCGTCCGCCTCGAGCTCGGGCGCCGTGGGCTTGCCCAGGTAGCCGACGGCGTGGGCGCCGACGATGCCCTCGGGGTACTCGCGCTGGTAGCGCACCCGGATCGACAGGCCCTCGACGCGCGCCCGCAGCGCCTCGGCCACCGCGACACGCTTGCGGTCGATGTCGCGCTCGATGCGGAACGGGCGGAAGCGCCACATGCCGCGGGGCTCCTCGATGCGCTCTCGCAGGTGGACGAGGTCGAGCTCGTCGAGGTCGAGCACGGCTCGCAGGCCATCGATGAGGGCGTCGAGATCCTTCACCTGCGAGGGTGTGACGAACAGGTCGAAGCTGGGGCGGTTGACCGCCAGCACCTTGCCGTTGCGATCGTAGATGGTGCCGCGGTCCGCGGGCAGCTTGACGGTGCGGACGAAGTTGCGGCTCGAGGCCGCCTCGAGCGCGTCGCCCTCGACGAGTTGAAGCTGTGCCAGGCGCAGGAAGAGCACGCCGAACGCCGCGAAAACCACGAAGCCAAGCCGTCGCGCCCGGGCGCGGTAGCCGACGATCGAGGAGTCGAGGTACACGTCCGACATGACTCTCGAGCGCCCGATGGGGCGCGAAAAGCCCACGAGTGGGCGAAAAGCCGCGCCAACCTAGCAGATGGAGACGGGCAGGCCAACCGATTGAGCAGGGTGGCGACACCAGGGACCTGAGGCGAGCCCCGAGCGGAGGCGAAACCTTTTTGGTCTCGGACACTTCGGGCGCGAGATGGCCCAAAGCGCGTCAGAGGACGTCCGAGTCCTTACGCCCGATCAGCAGGCCCTCGAGCTTCTCGAGCACCGGGAATGCCAGCGGAACCAGCAGGGCGTTGAGGGTCACCTGCGGCACGATGAGGGCGCCGATGCGGACGCCGAGGGGCGTGCCCGAGAGGAACACGCGGCTCAGGAGGGCCAGCAGGAACAGGCTCAGCACGCCCCCCAGGGCCCCGAGGAGCAGGTTGCCCAGGATGCCCCGAAAGCGGACCTGATTGGCCAGCGCGGCGGCGCCGTAGGTCAGCAACACCGCGTGCAGCATGTGCAGGCCCAGGGGGCTGCCCTTGAAGCCGTCCGCGAGCGCGCCGAGCAGCGCGGCGATGCCCACCGCGCGGCCGCCGCGGTGCGTGCCCAGGAACAACAGGAGCACCACCAGGAACTCGGGCGCCCAGCTGTCGAGGGCCAGCGCCTCGCGCACGAAGAGCTCGGCGCACAGCGCCAGCAGGCCCAGCAGGATCGGCAGGAGAATGCTCACGGCTGCTCGCCCTCGAAGCGATCACCCTCCGGCGAGAGGCCCGAGGGGCCCAACACGATGAAGACCTCGTCCAGCGCACCCAGATCGACCTGCGGCACGACGGTCGCGGCTTGAAATGGGCCGCTCGTCTCGCCGCCCACCGCCGAGACCTCGCCCACCACCAGGCCGCGCGGATAGCGCCCGTCGTCGCCCGTCGTCAGCACGCGCTCGCCTGCCCTGGCCTTGATCGACCGCTGAAGGTACTCGAGCTTGGCGGCGTAGCGATCCTTCTCGCCGGTGCCGACCGCGACGCCCAGCGCGCGGCTGTCCTCGAGCACGACGTCGATGGCGCTCCGCGGATCCGTCAGCAGCAGGACCTCGGCGCGGCTGCCCACCAGGGTGCGCACCTGACCGACCACGCCGCCGGGGGCGATGACCGGCATGCCCTCGGCGACCGAGCCCTCCCCCACCTCGAGCTCGAGGCTGAGCACGCGGAAGTAGGGGCTCGTGCTGCGCGAGACGACCTTGGCCGCCCGCAGGCGCAGGTCCTTGCGTCGGTCACCGAGGTCGATGAGGCGGCGCAGTCGGTCGTTCTCGGCCTCGAGATCGGCGGCCTGGGCGGCCTGGGCCTGAAGGTGCTTCAGCTTCTCCTGCAGATTCTTGTTCTCGTCGCGCACACCGCGCAGGGCCGCGTAGTCCAGCCACACGCCGCGGACGGCGAGGGCGGCCCGGGTGACGACGCCCTGCAGCGGGGCCACACCGCCAATGACGGCGCGCCCGACCGGGCCCGGGCTGATGCCGTGGCGATCGAACTGCAGCAGGGCCAGGCTCAGCAGGATCAGGGCGACGCCCGCGACCCAGGTCCGACGGACCGGCGTGGGCGCGCGCATCACGCTTCGACGGCGACGCTCTTGAGCAGGGAGATCTCGTCGAGGGCCTTGCCGCAGCCGAGCACCACCGCCGAGAGAGGATCGTCGGCGATCATCACCGGCAGCCCGGTCTCCTCGCGCAGCAGCATGTCGAGACCCTTGAGCAGGGCGCCGCCCCCGGCGAGGACGATGCCCTTGTCGACGATGTCGGCGCTCAGCTCGGGGGGGGTGCGCTCGAGGGCCACGCGGACCGCATCGACGATGGCGTTGATCGGCTCGGCGAGGGCCTCACGAATCTCGTCGGACGTGATGGTGAGGGTCTTGGGGAGGCCCGCGACGAGGTCACGGCCCTTGACCTCCATGGTCGTCGTCTCGCCGGCGTCGAACGCGTTGCCGATGTGGCACTTGATCTTCTCGGCCGTCGGCTCGCCCACCAGCAGGTTGTACTTGCGCTTCATGTGCTGGACGATCGCCTCGTCCATCTTGTCGCCGCCCACGCGGACCGAGCGCGAGTAGACGATGCCCGACAACGAGATGACCGCGACCTCGGTCGTGCCCCCCCCGATGTCGACGATCATGTTGCCGCTCGGCTCGGTGATGGGCAGGCCTGCGCCGATGGCCGCCGCGATGGGCTCCTCGATCAGGTAGACCTCGCGCGCGCCGGCGAGTTGGGCGGACTCACGGACGGCGCGCTTCTCGACCTCGGTGATGCCGAAGGGCACGCCGATGATCACGCGGGGCTTGACGAGGGTGCTGCGTTGGTGAGCGCGGGTGATGAAGTGGCGGATCATCGCCTCGGTGACGTCGAAGTCGGCGATGACGCCGTCCTTCATGGGACGAATCGCGACGATGGAGCCGGGCGTCCGGCCCAGCATCTCCTTGGCCTCACGTCCCACGGCGAGGACGCGGCGTACACCGCGCGCGTCCTTCTTGACGGCGACGACCGAGGGCTCACAGGACACGATGCCCTTGCCCCTGGCATAGATCAGCGTGTTGGCGGTCCCTAGATCGATCGCCAGGTCGTTGCTGAACATGCCGTAGATGTAGTCGAACAGCATGCGTTCGGCGTCTCGGACAGCGCGCAGAGGGTAAGTCGCGGTGGTATAGCAGAGCGCCCCCCGAACGGCAACCTGTAAAGGGGTCGGAGCGGGTTGACCCCCGCTGGGCGCTGCCCTAGGATGCCGCGTCCTCAAAACGGCCGAGCACTCAATGCTGACGCAACTTCGCGAAAAGTCACAGAGCTTCCTGATCTTCATCCTCTTCGGGATGCTGATCGTGGTGTTCGTCTTCTTCTTCGGTCCCCAGTCGCAGGGCATCCGACCCGGTGGCGAGCAGCCGCAGGTCGGCGGGTGGGCCCTGGACGTCGTCGGCGAGGAGGTCTCGCAGCGCGAGGTCGAGATGGCGGTCCGCCGCCAGGCTCTGTTCGAGAGCACCGATCTGAAGGCCGACGATCTGAAGCGGTTGCGTCGAATGACCGCCGAGCAGGTGGCCGCGCGGGTGCTGCTCGAGCAGCGCGCGAGCGGGGCGGGCGTCGCCGTGAGCGACCGCGAGCTGTCGGAGTACATCCTCGGCGACGACAACGCCGACGGCCCGCTCTTCCGGGACCGCGAGGGCGCCTTCGACAAGCGACGCTACGCCGCGCAGATCGGCCAGGCCCTGGGTGGGACGACCGAGCTGTACCGCCGCGCCAAGGAGCGCGAGCTGGTCATCACCCGGTTCATGAGCTTCCTCGAGAGCCAGGTGAAGGTCAGCGAGGCCGAGGCGCGCGAGACCTACGACCGCACCAAGCGCACGTGGAACCTCGAGTTCGTGGCTCTCGATCCCGCCGACTACACGCCCGACGGCCCCGAGCCCACCGGCGAGGAGGGCGCCGCCTTCGCGAAGGCCCACGCCGAGGACGCGAAG
>CALBMW010000894.1 GCA_937896275.1 uncultured Myxococcales bacterium | reverse complement strand
CCCGGACTGGAGCGTCGTGGATGCGCCGATCGACGTCGCCGGCGACCGTGGCGACGTGGTCGACCTGGCCCTCTCGGTGCTGCCGGGGGCGAGCCCGACCTGCACCGCGACGTTGACCGCCCACGCCCGCCGAAACCGCACGGTGCGAGCGCGCGCCCAGTGGACGCTGAGCCTGGGGCGGCCGGCCGACGCGCCCCCGCGACTGGTGGCCGCACCTTGGGGGCCCACCACCCTGCCCCGCCCCGCCATCACCGCCGGGCTCGCCGAGCTGCGCGTCTACCTGCGCAGTCGAGACGGCGGCGCGCACGACTACGCCCTCAGCGCCGCTGTGCTGCCCGATGCCGTCGACGCGACGGGGTGGGCGCCGCCCGCCGACGCGCCGTCGTCGCGGGGCGTGCAGGTGGCGGGCGACACCTTCGGCGTCGCCGACTTCACCTTCCGCGGCCCCGACGGCGCGGGTGGCGGCATCCTGCGCGTGACGCTGTCTGCGGTGGACGGCCAGCCCATCGAGCCCGAGGTGCTCGACCTGCCCTTCGACGTCGTGCACCCGTCGCCCGCGTGCGGTCTGTGCGAGGCGCCGGTCTGTGATGACGGCGACGCGTGCACCGAGGACGGCTGCGGAGCCTTCGGCACCTGCACGAACCGCCACGCGCTCGGTCTGTGCGGCGTGGGCGAGGCTGTGTGCGCCGAGCGCGCCAGCTTGCGCGTCGCCGAGCTGATGGAGGTCGCTGGGCTCACCTGGCGCCTGCGCTTCGAGGCCGACACCGTCTTCGCCGCGGCGCCGCCCCAGGTCGTGCTCGACGCGGTCGACGACGCGCTTCGCCGTGTGGCCGAGGTGGCCTCGGACGCCGCTCGCCACGCCCGGGCGACGTGCCTCGACGACGCGGAGGCCCTGGCGCACCTCGCCCGCCTGCTGGACGCCGTGCGCTCGCTCCACGCCGTGTCGGACGCCGGCGGCGGGCAGCTGTGGGCGCCCGCGAGCTGCGATGCAGGGACGGCCCTCGCGCCGTGGATCACTGCGGTGGACGCGGGCGACGTCGACGCCGCCTACGAAGCGGCGTGGCGACTGGTGACGCTCACCTCACTGCCGGTGGACGCCGTCCCGGAGGGTGACGTCGAGGTGCGCTTCGAGGGCCTGCCGGCGCTCGAAGCGCTGGCACCCGGCGTACCCGTCGGCGTGCAGGTGGCGGTCTTCGACAAGTTCTTCCAAGCCGTCGACCAGCCACCCACCGACACCTTCGACGTGGTCACGCGGCTCGACTGCCGCACCTGGACCCTCGACGCCGAGCAGCGCGTGTTGAGCGTCGACCGCGACGAGGCGGTGCGCTTCGACCTGCAGATCACGCCGGCCGTGCCCGACGCGGACTGCGTTCTGGTCGTCGAGGTCACCAACCGCCGCAACGTCGGGCGCGGCACCGACCGCGCCACCCTGCCGCTGCGCCTCGGACGCCGGCCGGACGCGGTGGCGGTGACCGGCGTGAGCGGCGGCCGAGGGCAGCCGCCCTACGTGGTGCGGCAGCGGCAGGACCCGCTCGCCGACATCCCGGGGGTGCTGCTGAACAACTACACCGATGCCGCGCGCACCTATCACTTCGAGCCCCTGGTCTTGCAGGATCCCGAGGCGCTGTTCTTCTTCGAGTTCGATCCCCTGATCGTCGAGGTGCCGGCCTTCGCCGACTACGCCGACCTCAACCCGGCGGGCGTGCCCTTCGACCTGCCGGTGGCCTACAGCGGGGCCCCCTGGCGGCCGGGCGACCAGCCCATCCTGCGCCTCGAGCTGACCGTCGTGGACGACACGCCGCTGTTCGGCGACGCCGTGCAGATCTTCGACGTGCCGCTCCGGCTGGCCCCCGCGCCCGAGGCCTGTGGCGCGCCCTGAGCGCGTCCCGCTGCCCGCCCGGTCCATATGTCAAGTAGCGAGTCTTGACCCCATCCCGGCTTCGGTCTGGCCTATATGTCAAGTAGCTAGTCTTGACCCCTCTGGGGCGGGGTTGGCCACGGTCGGGACGCGCGCGGGGACGCCGGCCTTGCGCACTGCGCCGGCGGCCGCGAGGCCCGAGAAGAGGCAGGGGGCGACGCCGCCGCCCATGACGCCGGAGCCCGCGAGGTATAGACCCTCGACGGGGGTGCGGGTGCGCCAGGCGTTCTTGCCGTACTGCTCGGGGATCGCCGCCGGGCCGTAGGCGCCGCCCTTCACCGCGCCCGCGTAGAAGCCGTTGGTGACGGGCGTCGCGACGTCCCGCACCACCACGTCGCCCACCAACCCCGGCCAGCGCTGCTCGACCGCCGCCAGCAAGCCGTCGGCCGACCTCTGCTTGAACGACTCGTAGTCCGGCCCGCGCTTGAAGGCCTGGAGGCCGTCCCAGCTCTCGAAGGGCTGGTGGGGCACGAGCGTGACCACCTCGAGCGTGGAGCAGCCCGCAGGCGCCATCGTCCCCGCCGCGTCCTTCAGGGAGTTCGGCGACAGGAAGAAGAACCAGTCGGTGGGCATCTCGCCTCGGGCCACCTCGGCGTACATCGCCTCGAGATCCCAGTGCGGGTAGTCCCAGACGTTGAAGGCCCCCAGCCCGTGCGCGCGCAGGTCGCGCTCGACCCCGAGGAACACGCACAGGCTGCCGAGCGAGGGCTGCGTGGCGTCCACCTTCGCCTGCAGGCGCTCGGACAGGACGCCGCGCGGCAGCAGCCGCCCGAACGTGAGCGTGGGATCGATCGCCGACACCACGATGTCGGCCTCGATCCGCTCGCCGCTCTCGAGCGTGACACCGGTCACGCGCTGACCGTCGAGGTGGATCTCGGTGACCGGCGCGCGGCGTCGGTAGGTGGCGCCGAGGGCCCGGCCGCGCTCGACGAGGGCGTCCCGAAACGCGCCGCTGCCCGCGCGCGGGAAGTACGCGCCCTCGGCGTAGTGCAGCAGCACACCCAGCCCCAGGAAGGCCGGCGTTCGACTGGGCGCCAGGCCGTAGTCGCCGCCCTGCCCAGCCAGGACCACGCGCAGGCGCGGGTTGCGGAAGTAACGGGTCAAGAGCTCACCGAAGGTGCGCTCCATCCAACGCATCGCGTCGGGCAGGCCGGTCAGGGCCAGCAGGTCCCGCCAACGAAGCGGTCGCATCGGGCGCTGGGACACCGTGTCCGCGATGCGCGCGAAGCGCCTGAGCAGGCCGAAGAAGCGATCCAGGTCGCGTCGATCCTCGGGGAAGAGGTCGAGCAGGCGCTGGTGGTAGTTCTCGAGGCCGCGCGGGATGCGCACCTCGAGATCGGGGAACCGCAGGACGTCGAAGCCGTCCGCGTCCATCGGGCAGAAGAGGGCGTCGGCGTCCAGACCCAGGCGCTCGAGCGCGATCGCCGTGGTCTCGCCCGCGCCCAACTGGCCCATGTAGTGGACACCGGGATCGAAGTGGTAGTGCCGGCGAGCAAAGGGGTTGAGGAAACCCCCGAGTTGCTTGGCGGCCTCGAGCGCCACCACCTCGTGCCCCTGCTGCGCCAGGCCGATGGTGGCCGCGAGGCCGCCCGCGCCGGTGCCGATGACAATTGCGCGCGCCATGGGTCGAACCCTCCGTCAAGTCGGTTGATGTTGACGGTGTTAACGCGCAAAGTTGTCGGCGTCAACATGAGAACCGCATACCACCATGGCGACTTGCGCAGCGCGCTGCTGCAGGCGGCTCGGGCGATGCTCGACGAGGGCCTGCCGGTGGGACTGCGCGAGGTGGCGCGCCGGGCTCGCGTGAGCCAGACCGCGCCCTACCGGCACTTCGCCGACAAGGACGCGCTGCTCGCCGCCGTGAAGCAGGAGGGCTTCGAGGCCCTGACGGCCGCGCTGCAAGCCGTGGACGCCCCACCGCACCTGCCACGGATTCGCGCGCTGGGCGTTGCCTACGTCGAGTTCGCGGTGGCCAACCCCGGCTGGTTCCGGGCCATGTTCGGCGAGCCCCTCGACCGCGAGCGCTTCGCGGACTGCGCCGCGGCGTCCTCGGGCGGCTTCAGGGTCCTCGCACAAGCGATCGTCGCCGCGGTCAGCGCCGGCGCGATCGAAGGCGACGCCCACGACCTGACCCTCATGGCGTGGTCACTCGTGCACGGCCTCTCGAGCCTTCTGTTGAATGGCCAGGGTCGCGAGGTCGGCCTGGATCCCGCCCGCGCCGGCGAGCTCGCCGAGCGCATCGTGCGCGCGGTCACGGCAGGGTTGGCGCTGATGTGAGCGGCGCCGACTCGATTCGAGTGGGGCCACGACGGTGACCGCTCGCCGCGCCAGCCGGCTGCGATGATGCGGGAGCCCGCGAGGCCATCGGCGACGCCGCGCGCGCCCCTCAGCCGGCGGCGTAAATGCTCGGCAACGGCACCGTCGCCATGCGCCCGCGGCCGCAGTGGCGCTCCAGCAGATCCTCGATCGGCATCGGCCGGCCGAGGTGGTAACCCTGCAGGATGCGCACGCCGAGCTCGGTGCAGTAGCTGGCCTCGTCCGCCTCCTCGATGCCCTCGGCGACCGTCCGAATCTGGCGCCGCTCGGCGTAGTCGCACAGCAGCTTCACCAGCTCGGCCTTCTGCGCGTTGCGGTGGATCCCCGAGATCAACGAGATGTCGAGCTTGATGACCTCGGGCGTCACGGCCGCCACCGCGCCGAGCGAGTTGTAGCCGGCGCCCACGTCGTCGAGCGCGATCCGGAAGCCCTGGCGCCGCAGGTGGCGGACCGCGTTCTCCCATCCGCCGTCGCTGCCGAGCTGAGCCCGCTCGGTGAGCTCGAGCACGATCGAGTCGGCCACCGGGTAGAGCGGCGCGAAGGCCATGTCGAGCTGGTCGGGCTCACGCAGGATGATGGGGTCCACGTTGACGAACAGATCGACGTCCGCCGGCAGCTGCGCCCGAATTTCGGCGCTGATACCCGCCAACAGGCGCTGCAGCGAGTACTCGCGGCTGTAGGCCCGCGACGCGTCGATGACGTCGAGCGGCCCCTTGAAGTCGGGGTGCCGGCTTCGCAGAAGCGCCTCGCAGGCCACGAGGCGGCGGGTGCGCGCGTCGAACAACGGCTGCACGTGCAGGGTGAGCATCTGCTCGTCGAGCATCCGATCGAACTCAGTGCGACGCGGATCCCGCTTGGCGCGGATGGCGCCGCGCCGCTGCTCGAGCACCTGGCTGAGGCAGGCCTCGATCTGCTGCGTCGCCTGGCCCTTGTTCACATAGCGGTGCACCACCCCCTCGTTGAAGGCGTCAACGACCAGGTTGGTCGGCCAGTGCGCGGTGTAGAGGACGCGAACGACCTGCGGCATGCGGTCGCGGACCTCGCGCAGCACGTCGAGGCCGTGCAGCCGCGGCATGTCAGCGTCGCTGATGACCACGTCTGGTGCGGCGCCACCCGCGCCCAGCGCCGCGAGCAACTCGGGCCCGTCACAGAAGGTGCGCACGGCGTAGCCGGCGTGACGCAGCACGCGCTGCACGGCCTTGCGCACCAGCTCCTCGTCGTCGGCGAACCAGATCTCGGCGGGTCGCTGCTCAGCGGTGTCCTGGGCCTCGAGGCCGTGCACCGGACGGGTGTCCAGCAGCCCGGGCCACTCGCAACGCGCCAGCGTGCCCCCGCTGTGGCGAGCCCGCAGCTCGAGGCGCCCGCCGTGGCTCTCGACGACCCGCCGGCAGAAGTCCAGTCCAGAGCCCGGCTCCTGATCGCCCAGCCCCGGGCCCTCGTCGGTGACCTCGACGATGAGCCGATCGCCGCCGCACCGCACGCTCAGGCTACCGGCGCCCGCGGCGTGCCGGCGGACGTTGGTGAGCAGGTGCTCGAGCACTCGGCGAAACTGCACCGCGTCGAGCTGCACCACCGGATCGACGTCGGGCGGAGACCAGTCGATGGCCGCCGGCGGAAAGCCCGTCATCCGGGCCGCCTCGAAGACCAACGCGCGGACCGCCGTCGGCCCCGCGTCGATCCGCGGCCGAGCCGTGACCGGCGTCGCCGCGGGGCTCAGCCCATCGACGCGCTGCACCAATCCGCGCGCGGCGGCCAACAACCCCTCGACTTGCGCGCGCCCGGCCGGCGTCAACAGCTCGCGTTGGCCCAGACACACTGCCATCGCCTCGATCGCGGCGAGCGGGTTGCGCAGATCGTGGCTCGTCGCGGCGCGCAGGCGGCCGTCGAGGTCACGCAGGACCTCCAGATCCGCGGCGCGCGCGTTCAGCCGACCCAGCAAGTTGAGGATGGTGGTCACCTCGGCGGCGGCGGGCGGATCGGCCATGATCGCGTCCACCCCCGGCATCCCGACCTCGCCCCCCACCTGAACCACGGCCGGGCGGGCGTCACCGCGGTGATCCACCAGCGCCCGAACGGCCCGGCCCGCCGCCTCCTTGGTCGCGACGAAGGCGGCCGCGAACACCCGCCCGCAGGCGAGCGCAGCGATGAACGCGTCGAGGTCGTCGAATGGGACGCTGGTGATGCTGCGTTCACGAAGGGCGGTGACGAGGCCGTCGCCCATCATGGGTCCGACCACCGCCACCGAGGCAGCGGCGTTGGGCTCGTGCGCGTCGTCCGGCCTGGCGTCCATGGCTCCCCCTCGTCCGCGTCCGGCAGACCTCCTCCTCTTCGACGGTGGCAGCATAAGGCTGCACGTGGGGGGTCCCGCCTACCCCTGGGGCACGCGGCCGACGAGGGGCGCGGACATCGTCGATCGGTGGGAAGGCGCTCGGTGCCCGCCGATCAGCGCGACGCGGCGAGGGCCTGATCGATCATGCGCTGTTGCTCGACCGGATCCTGCCAGCGCGCCTGCGCGGCGGCGGAGAGGCGATCGACGGGATCGAAGTACAGGAAGGACTGCCCCGGCTTGACCGACGGCGCCGTATACACCGAGACACCGGTCTCGCGGTCGTAGTGCTCGAAGCTGTGGGCGTTTCGCTTGCCGCCGCCCCCCGGCGCGTCGACGACGAAGGTGGGCGTGTTGAAGCCCGCGGTGTACCCGCGCATGTACTTCTGCAGGGTGACCGACAGGAGGTTTTATTTCTTTT
>CALBMW010000893.1 GCA_937896275.1 uncultured Myxococcales bacterium | reverse complement strand
CCGCGAGGCCCATCGCGGCGGCCGCTGTGGCGGCGCGCGCGAGGAAGGCGCGGCGATCGAGGCGCTCGGGGGCGGGCATGGGGCCTCCGCGATCGAAGGCCGGCAGACTAGCAGAGTCCGGATCAGGGCGCGGCGCCGTCGCGCATGAAGTCGGTCGGCGGAGGTGTCAGGCACTTCGTCCAGGCGGAGGTGTCAGGCACTTCTTCGGCACTTCTTCGCCAGGCGGAGGTGTCAGGCACTTCTTCGGCACTTCTTCGCGGAGGTGTCAGGCACTTCTTCGGCAGAGGTGTCAGGCACTTCTTCGGCACTTCTTCGGCACTTCTTCGCGGCCCCGGAGGTCCGCGCTCGACAGCGCGTCGGCCCTCGACGGGGTTCGGCGCTCGGTCTGGATCTTGTGGGGACGCTCTTACCCGGGCAGCGTCGTCTGGCTGTCCAGGAAGGGCTCGAAGAGATACCGGATCTCCTCCAACGAGTCCTCGATGGTGTCCGGCAGCGCCTTGCTGAACAGGTCCAGCAGGATCAGCGCGTTGAGGCTGGAGTCCTTCGTCACCGCCTGCACCAGTCGCTTCGCCACGTGCACGTTCACCACGTGGATGCGGCGGTAGGCGGCGCGCAGGCCCTCCATGTCGAGGTCGGCGTCGGCGCCGCGGCGCAGACGGAAGTACTGGGCCAGCAGGTAGGTCGAGGTCGCGCGGTAGATGGTCTCCTCTTCGGTGGCCATCGGCAGGTGAAAGCGGGCCATCGGGCGAAAGAAGGTCGTGTGCGGGCAGCCCGACGTGGCGATGACCAGCCCCATCAGCGAGGCGATGCCGCGCTGCACGGTTGTCGAGGCCCGCGTCGTGCGCTCCGGGGTCTCGACCTCGACCTCCATCACCTCGTAGGACGCGACGTCACGGCACAGCTTGACCAGGTCGACGAGGGAGAGCGCCAGCGGGCAGTAGGGCGTCTGGTCCTGCTGCAGCGGGCAATTGGGGCACATCTCGCACCCAAGCTCGGTCCACTCGGGCGGCTCGTCGGGCGCCGGGTTCTTCAGCGCCAGCGTGTGCGCGTCGAGCTGCACCGTGACGGCGTGGTGCGCGCCGTCGGCGAAGGACAGGCGATAGGTGATGGTCTGGGTAGCGGCCATCTTCGGCCTAACGTCCAACAGTTCAGGCGACTTGAGGGGCGTCCGCACACAACCCCCCGGGCAGCGTCCGCGCGACAGTCGGGCGCGCCGCGATGCCTGCGATCTCGGCGCTCAGCGTCGGCGACGACGCAGCATCGGCGCGGCGAGCAGCAGCAGCAGACCGACCGGGGCGTCGGCGCCCGAGGCGTCGGCCCGACACGCGCAGGACGTGTCGGTGGCCGCCTCGGCCTTGCCCTCGGCGTCGCCCACGGGAGGCGGCGAGATGCCGCCACCGGCGCCGCCGAAGCCGCTGATTCCGCCGCCGCTACCCCCGGCGCCCAGCCCAGGCTCACCGCCCGCCCCCGGATCCCCGCCCGCCCCCGGATCGCCGCCCGCCCCGCTGGGCGGCTCGACCCAGTCGGCCTCGCACTGCGCCGTCCCGTCGTCCACCACCTCGCAGCGCTCGCCGGCCGGGCACGTGATGTGCGCACACGGGTCGTGGTCGCAGAAGCCATCGATGCACGCCTCGCCCGCTGCGCACTGAACGCCGTCGCAGGGATCCGGCACGCAATCACCGCCCCTGCACGCCTGACCGTCCGCGCAGCTGACGTGGGCGCACGGCGAGGCCACGCAGCGTCCGTCGCGGCAGAGCTCGTCGAGCGGACAGCTCACGACGCCGCAGCTCTGCACGCAGGCGCCCTCGCGGCAGAACTCGCCCGGGTTGCAGAACAGGCTGGCGCAGGGATCGGCCTCGCAGATGCCGTCGCCCCCGCAGCGCTGCCCGTCGGGGCACCCGATCTCGCGGCAGTCGTCGCGCCGACACGCGCCCTCGTGGCACACCTGCCCGCCGGGGCAGGTGACGTCGGCACAAGGATCGATGCACACCCCGGCGTCGCACACGGTGCCCTCTGCGCACTCGGTCACGTCGCACGGATCGATGCACACGCCCTGGACGCACACGCGGTTGCGCGCGCACTCGTTGTTCGAGCAGGGGTCGTTGCATCGCCCGTAGAGGCAAATCTGCCCTTCGGGGCAGTCGGGGTCCTCGTCGATGGTGCCGTCGCAGTCGGCGTCGAGCCCATCGCAGCGGTCGGCCGGCAGCGATCCACAGAAGCCGCAGGCGTTGCGCTGATCCTCGTCCACCCGGCCGTCGCAGTCGTTGTCGACGCCGTCGCAGACCTCGGCCACCGGCTCTTCGTCGGGGTTGCACTGCACTCGGCCGTTGAAGCACAGGCCCCGCCCGGCGGCGCAGATGCCCGGCTCGCCCGTCGCGCACACGCCATCGAGCCCGCCCACGTCCTCGTCGATGGCGCCGTCGCAGTCGTTGTCGAGCCCGTCGCACACCTCGTCGGTGGCGATGGACGCGGGCTGGCACACGTAGCGGCCGCCGTCGCACACCTCGACGCCGTCGCCACACGCGCCCGGCGCGTCGCTCTGACAGGCGCCGCCCTGGGGCACGTCCTCGTCGACGAAGCCGTCGCAGTCGTTGTCGACGTTGTCGCAGGCTTCGGGCAGGGGCTGCCCATTGCAGGTGTCACAGGCGTCGCCGATCTCGTCGCCGTCGCCGTCCGCCTGATCCGCGTTGGCCGCCTCGATGCAGTTGTCGCAGTGGTCGCCCACGCCATCGCGATCCAGGTCGGCCTGGTCCGGGTTGGGCACGCCGGCGCAGTTGTCGCAAGCGTCACCGCGGCCGTCCTGGTCGCGGTCGCCGTTGGACGGATCGGCCGACTCGGGGCAGGGATCGCACAGATCGCCGATGCCATCCTGGTCGCGGTCGGCCTGGTCCGGGTTTGCGTGCTGGGGGCAGTTGTCGTCCCCGTCGCAGATCTCGTCGGCGTCCGCGTCGGCGCAGCCGCCGCCCACCGACCGCTCGAGCACGAGCAGCGCGTAGGCCTGCGACGAGAAGTTGTTCCACGCGCTGTGGTTCGCGGGCGGGGTGAAGCGCCCGGCGGCGTCCTGGAGGCCCATGATCGTGTAGGCGTAGTCGAAGTACCACCGCGCCGGCTCGTGCACGTCGGCGTAGTACCCGGCGCCCTCGTTGCCATGGCGCACGCGCGGCACGCCGTTTGGGTCGAGGTGAGCCTGGCGGGCGCCGAAGGCCGGCGCGGCGCCCGGGGCCAGCGTGCCCAGGGCCGTGGTGTCGAGCTGCCCCGGGTTGGGGGGCAGGGCGGCGTCGTCGAGGAAGGTGTAGCCCTTCGACGAGGACCACAGATAGTAGTAGTAGGAGTTGGCCCAGCCCCCGTTGGCGGCGGCCGTCGATCCATAGCTGTAACGGTTGTAGAGCCACCGCAGGTAGGCCTGGACGTTGGCGTCCCGCACGTCGGCCCCGCCCAGGATCTGGCACCACAGGCCCGAGGCGGTCTGCTGGTACGAGCTCGCCGCGCCCGCGGTGTAGCCGTGCCCCTTCTCGTCCGGCGTGAGGCCGTCACCGCGACCGTTGGCGGCGTAGCCTCCGCGGGTGAGCGCCGTCATCTGGTTGAGCCGGGCGAGCCGGGCGGCGTCGGCGAAGTTGGGATCGGAGAACAGGCCGCGCGCCGCGCCCAGGCCAGCCATGACGAGCTGGGTGGTCGAGGAGTCCTGCCGCCCGCCGTCGTTGTAGTTCCAATAGCCGTGGCCGCCCTGGTTGGCCGAGATGCGGTCGAAGACGGCGCCGACCGCGGCGCGCGCCTCGGCCTGGCGGGGCCCGCCGGTGCGCAGGTACAGCGACAAGGCCATCAGATCCGCGCCGTCCCGGTAAGCGTAGAAGGCCCCCCCCGGCGCGCGGCCGAGGATGTAGCCCATGATGTTGTCGAGCCGGGTGCGGTCGGCGGGTTGAGCGTTCTCGTAGCCCAGCGAGTTGGCCCGCAGATCGGCGCTCTCGCGCTTCTCGAGCAGGGCCAGCGCCGAGAGGCCCGCGCCGTCACCCGCCGCGCTGTTGGCGTTGAAGGCGCCGTTCGCGTCGAGCCACGCGAGCCCGAGGTCGATCGACCGCGCGACGTCCTGGCTGAAGGTGGTGATCTGGGCGGCGGCAGGGGCCGCGCCGAACGCGATCACGAGGGCCAAGAACGTACGCATTGCAACTCTCCGGCGGTGCGAAGCTCGAACTGTCCGTGATTCTACATATAGCGGTCAACTACACATCTACACGAACCGCTGCCAGGCTCGGCTCAGCGACGGCGCGCGCCGGGCCAACCGGCCCGCGGCCGACACTCTACGCGAAAGCGCGTCAGGCGAGCGACCCTCGCGGTGGCCGCTCAGCGATCGTAGGCCAGGTTGGGTCCCAGCCATCGCTCCACCTCGGCCACCGGCAGCCCCTTGCGCCGCGCGTAGTCGGAGACCTGGTCGCGCCCGATCCGCCCGACGCCGAAGTAGCGCGCCTCGGGGTGTGCGAAGTACAGGCCGCTGACGGCGGCGGCGGGCCACATCGCGTAGCTGTCGGTCAGCGTGATGCCGGCGCTGTGCGTGGCGTCGAGCAGCCGGAAGATCGTGGCCTTCTCGGTGTGGTCCGGGCAGGCGGGGTAGCCGGGCGCGGGGCGGATGCCCTGGTATCGCTCGGCGATCAGCGCGGCGTTGTCGAGCTGCTCGGCGGGCGCGTAGCCCCACAGCGCGTGCCGGACGCGCTCGTGCAGGCGCTCGGCGAAGGCCTCGGCGAGGCGATCGGCCAGGGCCTTGATCAGGATCGCCCGGTAGTCGTCGTGCTGGGCCTCGGCGGCGGCCACCATCACCCGAACGCCGTGGCCCGCGGTGACCGCGAAGGCGCCCAGGTAGTCGGGGGTGCCCTCGGGCGCGACGTAGTCGGCCAGGCAGCGGTTGGGCTGGCCCGTGGGGCGCGCCATCTGCTGCCGCAGGAAGTGCAGCACGGCGGCCTCGTCCGTGCGGGCCTCGTCGGTCCACAGCACGACGTCGTCGGCGCCTCGACGGTTGGCTGGCCAGAAGCCCACCACGCCCTGCGCGGTGATCGCCCCCGAGGCCTCGATCTCGTCGAGCAGCGCCTCGGCGTCGGCCATCAAGCTGCGGGCCTCGGCGCCCACCACCGGATCCTCGAGCAGCGCGGGGAAGCGCCCCGCGAGCTCCCACGCGCGGAAGAAGGGGGTCCAGTCGATCCGCTGCCGCAGCTCGGCCAGATCGTAGCTCGAGAAGGCTCGCAGGCCCGTGAACGTGGGGGCCACCGTCCGCCCGAAGTCCAGCCGCGCCGCGTTGGCACGCGCCTGCGCCAGGGTCACCTGCCGACCTGCCCCGCGCGCGGCGTAGGCCTCGCGCTCGTGGGCCTGCTCCGCCCGCACCCTGGCCACGAAGTCGGGCCGCTGCTCGGCGCTGAGCAGGGCCTGAGCCACACCCACGGCGCGCGAGGCGTCGAGCACATGGACGACCGGCGCGTCATAGTGCGGCGCGATCCTCACCGCGGTGTGCTTCTTCGAGGTCGTGGCCCCACCGATGAGCAGTGGCACCGAAAACCCAAGGCGCTTCATCTCTTTGGCGACGTGGCTCATCTCGTCGAGCGAGGGCGTGATGAGCCCGCTCAGGCCGATGAGATCCACGTCGCGTGCCCGCGCCTCCTCGAGGATGCGCTGGGCGGGCACCATCACGCCGAGGTCGATCACCTCGTAGTTGTTGCACTGCAGCACGACGCCCACGATGTTCTTGCCGATGTCGTGGACGTCCCCCTTCACGGTCGCCATCAGGATGCGCCCGTGGCCGCGCGCCGCCGGCCCCGCGTCGTCCTGGGCGGCCTGCCGCTCCGCCTCCATCAGCGGCTCGAGCCAGGCCACCGCCTTCTTCATCACCCGCGCCGACTTGACCACCTGCGGCAGGAACATCTGACCCGCGCCGAACAGATCGCCGACGACGCTCATGCCGGCCATCAGCGGGCCCTCGATGACCGCCAGGGGCCGCCCCAGCAGCGCGTACGCCTCCTCGGTGTCCTGCACGACGAACTTGTCGACGCCGTTGACCAGCGCGTGGGTCAGGCGCTCGGCCACGGGCGCGTCGCGCCAGGCGAGATCCTCGACTCGCGCGGTGGCCCCGCCTCGGGTCTGCGACGCGATCTCGGTCAGCCGGTCGGTCGCGTCGGGGCGTCGGTCGAACAGCACGTCCTCGATGCGCTCGAGCAGGGGGGGCTCGATGTCGCGGTAGACCCTGAGTTGGCCGGCGTTGACGATGCCCATGTCCATGCCCCCGCGGATGGCGTGGAACAGGAAGGCCGAGTGCATCGCCTCGCGCACGGCGTCGTTGCCGCGGAAGGAGAAGCTCAGGTTGCTGACGCCGCCGCTGATCAGCGCGTGGGGCAGCTCGGCCTTGATGCGCCGCGTGGCCTCGATGAAGTCGAGGGCGTAGCGCGCGTGGGCCTCGATGCCGGTGCCGACCGCGAAGATGTTGGGGTCGAAGATGATGTCCTCGGGGTCCACCCCCACGACCTCGGTCAGCAGCGTGTGGGCGCGGTGGCAGATGGCCACGCGGCGCTCGAGGGTGTCGGCCTGACCCTGCTCGTCGAAGGCCATCACCACCATCGCCGCGCCGTAGCGGCGGCACAGCCGGGCCTGCTCGAGGAACGGGCCCTCCCCCTCCTTCATGCTGATCGAGTTGACGACGCCCTTGCCCTGCACGTGCTGCAGGCCGGCCTCGATGACCGACCACTTGGAGCTGTCGATCATCACCGGCACGCGGCAGATGTCGGGCTCGCTGGCGATCAGGTCGAGGAAGGTGACCATCGCCGCCTCGGAGTCGAGCAGCCCCTCGTCCATGTTGACGTCGATGACCTGGGCGCCGCTCTGCACCTGCTGGCGCGCGACGTCGAGCGCCGCCTCGAAGTCCCCGGACTTGATGAGCTTTCGGAAGCGCGCCGAGCCCGTGACGTTGGTGCGCTCGCCCACGTTGACGAAGAGGCTGTCGGGGCCGATCTCGAGCGGCTCGAGGCCGCTGAGGCGCGTGCGCACGGGACGCAGGGGTACCGGCCTGGGGGCTCGCCCCCGCACGACGTCGGCGATGGCGCGGATGTGGTCGGGCGTCGTGCCGCAGCAGCCGCCCACGATGTTGAGGAAGCCGCTTTCGGCGAAGTCGGCGATGTGGGCGGCCATGGTGGCCGGCGTCTCGTCATACTCGCCGAAGGCGTTGGGCAGGCCCGCGTTGGGGTGGGCGCTGACGCGCGTCTCGGCGATGGTGCTCAGGATCTCGATGAAGGGCCGCATCTGCGCGGCGCCGAGCGCGCAGTTGATGCCCACCGACAGCGGGCGCGCGTGGCGCACCGAGTGCCAGAAGGCCTCGGTGGTCTGGCCCGAGAGGGTGCGGCCGCTCTGATCGGTGATGGTGACCGAGATCAGGATCGGCACCGCGACGCCCGCTCGCTCGAAGTGTCGGTCGATCGCGAAGAGGGCGGCCTTGGCGTTGAGCGTGTCGAAGATGGTCTCGACGAGCAACAACTGGGCGCCGCCGTCGAGCAGGCCGCGCAGGGCCTCGTCGTAGGCGGAGACCATC
Source organism: uncultured Myxococcales bacterium (assembly GCA_937896275.1). Lineage (GTDB taxonomy): Bacteria > Myxococcota_A > Bradymonadia > UBA7976 > UBA1532 > JACKDN01. The sequence continues at coordinate 5,697 of CALBMW010000893.1, read as the reverse complement.
TGCGCGAAGGTGATGTCGCGCCGGCCGGGATCGTTGACGTCGGGCGACAGCGAGGCGGTCTTGTTGAGTGGCCCCAGGACGCCGGCCACCCAGCGTGGGCGTTCGGGGGTCGACGCCAAGTCGGCCTCGCGCCGCGCGATGGACGCCGCCGCACGGTTGATCTCGTAGGCCAGGTGCGACAGGCCGTAGTCGGCCATCGACACGGTGGTGGCGTTGAAGGTGTTGGTCTCGAGGATGTCGGCCCCGGCCTCGAGGTAGGCGCGGTGGATGCCCGCGATGGCCTCGGGGCGCGTCAGCACCAGCAGGTCGTTGTTGCCCTTCAGCGAGGACGGGTGATCGGCGAAGCGGGCGCCGCGGAAGTCCGCCTCGTCGAGGCCCAGGCGCTGGATCATGGTGCCCATGGCGCCGTCCAGCACCAGGATGCGTCGGCTCAGGTGCTCGATGATGTCCATGAATGCGCCCCTTTATCCGTTCATGCGAATGGTCGGATACTCGACCTCGACCGCGGCCGCGTCAAGCCTGGGCGCGCGCGGCCACGGCCTCGGCGATCAGATCGTCCACCGGGGCCAGGTGGCGCGTGATGTGCGCGATGGCCGCCGCGGTGTCCACGCCGGTGCGCTGGGCGAAGAGGGTCAGGTCGAGCACCAGGTTGGCCACCGCCATCTCGACGAGGGCCGGCTCCTCGCTGACCACGGCGCGGTTCTCCTCGGTCTCGCGCGCGTCGCCCACCAGCACCACGCCGTCGTCGGCCATCAGGATCAGCTTGTGATCCCACCACGCTTCGAGCCGCTGGGCCTCGATGCCGTAGCTGAAGATCGTCCCGGGCAGGCCGGGCAGCGGGTTGAACGAGAACAACACCACCTCGACGCCGCGGGCCGAGGCCGCGTCGAGCGCCCGCGACAGGCGCTCGCCCTCACGCCGCCAGACAGACAGGCAGACCTGGCGGGTGGCGTTCGCGATCAGCCGCTCGGCCTGCTCGAGCAACGCCTGATAGCCCACCACCGTCCAGGTCGCCACCTCGGCGGTCGGCCCGACGACCTGCGTCAGGACCTCGCGAAAGCTCTCGAGGTTCCGCGTGAAGCGGGACTCGAGCAGCTCGACGAGCCGCTCGGGCGCCAGCGGCACGTAGCGCGCGGGCTTGTCCTCGATGGCGTTGATGAGCCCCAGGTTCTGCAGCCGCCTCAGCACGCCGTAGATGGCCGAGCGCGGTACCGACGAGCGGGCCGCCAGCTCGTAGCCGGTGGCCGGGTGACCGCGCATCAGGGCGATGTAGGTGCGGGCGTCGGTCGCCGTGAAGCCCAACTGCTTCATCGCCGCCACGACGCGCTCTTCGACCTCGGCTCCCGCTGCCACGGCGACACCCCAGACTGAGTTACGCCTATGTCGCGCACTGAGGCGGCGCCGTCAACCGACGGGGGGGCCGCTGTGGGTGTGCTCGGGAGAGATCATCGATGCAGGGGGGGCGCCGGGCGGGCCATGGGGGGCCGCCCGGCGCGTCGGCGCGTCGACGCCTATCAGTCCCCGATGCTGACGGTCAGCGTGCCGTCGAGGATGTCCGGGCCGAAGAAGGGCCCGTCGATGCGGATCAGGTAGGTGCCGGCCGCGGCGTCCACGGTCAGGCTCGTGCAGACGTCCGCGTCACCGAAGGCGAAGCCGACCTCGTCGAAGCCGTCGGGCGTGAGCTGGAACAGGTCGATGTCGATCGGCTCGGCGCACGTACCGTCGGCGTCCGCCGTGGACAAGGTCACCAAGGCAGCGACCGGCAGGGTCAGCGCGTAGAAAGACGGCAGGTCGGCCGGAAGGTCCAGCGCGAACTCGCCGCCGTTCGAGGCGTCGGCCAACTCGCCGAGGGTCAGGCCGACCTCGACCTCCGAGATGGCGTTCCCGACGAAGCCGCGCACGCCGATCAGGTAGTTGCCGGCCGGCAGCACCACGTCGAACCGCGAGCAGGCGCCCACCTCCGAACCGTCGTCGTCGGACCCGACGCGCGTGCGCGTGCCGTCGTCGTTGAGGCGGTCCAGATCGACGATCGTGTCGCCGGCGCACACGCCGTTGGGCGCCGTCTCGATGACCGCGCGAACCAGCGGCTGATCGACCACGAAGACGATCGGCACGCTGCCGCCCTGCGGCACGTCGACCGTGAGGATCTCGCCATCGGCAAGCTCGTTCTCGAAGCCGCAGTCGGCCGTGCAGCCGGGCCCGCCGTCGCAGAGCTCGCCGGGGCTGACGATGCCGTCCCCGCAGACCGGCGCGGCGCAGACCGGCGCGTCGCCGTCGGGGCACACCAGGCCGGCGGCGCAGAACTGACCCGCGCCGGTCGGATCGCAGGCCTCGCCGACCGCGGCGGGCAGCACCACCTGGACGCTCAGCGTCACCGCGGCGAGCGCGGCGTCGTCGAAGAACTCGGTCAGCGCGATCACGTAGCTGCCCGGGGCGAACACCTGGTTGAGGTAGGAGCAGGCGCCGGCCGCCTCGGCCGAGTCGTCGTTGCGCGCCACCTGGGTGAGGCCGTCCTCGCCGATGGAGAAGACCGTGAGGATCGTGTCGCCTGGGCAGCCGTCCGCGCCGTCGCTGGTCTCGAGCGTGTAGCGCGCGCCGGCCTCGACGTCGAAACGGAAGTAGGAGGCCGAGCCGAGGTTCACGCTGGAGGCGAAGTCACCCCCCTCCGAGACGTCCACGTCGACGAGGCACTCGGCGTCGCAGCCGACCGCGTCCGTCCGATCGCACTCCTCGCCCGGGTCGAGCTGGTTGTTGCCGCAGCCCGGGTTGATCTCGCAGGCGTTGCTGCACACATCGTCGTCGACGTCGTTGCCGTCGTCGCACTCCTCGGCGGCCTGGTTGACGAGGCCGTCGCCGCAGGCCGCCGCCTCGCAGGTGGTCGCCCCCTCGGCGCCGACGCAGAACAACATCGGCGCGCAGTAGGCCGTCGCGCCGCCCGTGTCGCAGCGCTCACCCTCGGCCGCGCGCACGGCGTAGGTGGCGCTCAGCGTGTAGGCTGCGATCGCGGCGTCGTCGCCCGACTCGTGCACCACGACGATGTACTCGCCCGCCTCGATCTCGCGGGTGAGCGCGGCGCAACGGTCGGCCGCGCCGCCGTCCGCCCGCGTGACCTGCATCGGGCCGGTCGGGGTGAGGCGCCACAACACCAGCAGGGTGTCGATGTTGCCGCACCCGCCGTCGCCGTTGCTGGTCTCGAGGGTCAGGCGACCGGCGACCTCGGCGCCGAGGTACCACCAGTCGACCGTGCCGAGCGCGATGGCTCCTTCGGCCGCCTCGCCCAGGTTCAGATCGTTCTCGACCACGCAGTCCGCCGAGCACCCGTCGTCGTTGTCGGTGTTGCCGTCGTCGCACTGCTCGCCCGCGCTCCAGATGTCGTCGCCGCAGGTCGGCGCCTGGCAGGTCTCGGCGCCCGCCTCCCCCGCGCAGACCAGCAGCGCCGAGCAGAAGGACTCCACGCCGGTGGGGTCGCAGGCCTCACCCTCGGCCGAGGGCCCCACCGCGGTGACCACGAAGTCGATGCCGCCCGCGTCGTTGTCCCCGAAGTCGCCGACCTGCAGCCGGTACACGCCCGGCTCGAGGACCACGGTCAGGAGCGAGCACAGGCCGGCGCCGCCGTCGTCGTTGTCGCCGATCCGCGTGTAGCCCTCGGGCCCGAGCCGGTCGACGTACAGGCGCGAGTCACCCAGGTTGGGCGCGCCGCAGCCGGTGGTCTCGATGGTGTAGCGCGTGGTGTCCTCGGGGGCGATGCGGTACTCGGCCCGGCGCGTGCGGGGCACGTCGGCGCGGAACATGCCGCCGGCGGTCACGTCGCGCTCCAGCACGCAGGCGCCGCAGCCGTCGCCGGGCATCAGGTTGCCGTCGTCGCAGGCCTCGCCCGCGTCGAGCATGCCATTGCCGCAGTCCGTGGAGCGCTGGCACTCGGCGTCGCACAGCGCGCCGTCGTTGTTGCCGTCGCCCAGATCGCACTGCTCGCCAGGGCCGACGCGCGCGTCGCCGCAGCGGTGCGCGGTGCACTCGGGCTGGTCGAGGCGGTCGTCGCAGTAGCTGCCCACGCCGCAGCGGTAGGTCGCGTTGCCCGGCACGCACGCACGGCCGTCGGCGATCGGCGCCACCTCGCAGGTGTCGGTGCAGCCGTCGTCGTTGTCGTCGTTGCCGTCGTCGCAGGCCTCGAGGCCACCCACGACGCCGTCGCCGCAGACGTGCGCGGTGCACACGGGCGCGTCGGCGTCGACGGGGCAGTAGCTCGCGTCGCCGCAGGTGAAGACGCGGCTCGCCGGATCGCAGGGCGAGCCGTCGGGGATGTCGACGATCTCGCAGGCGTCGCAGCCGTCGTTGGCGTCCTCGTTGCCGTCGTCGCAGGACTCGTCGGGGCCGACGACCTCGTCGCCGCAGACGTGCTCGGTGCAGACGGGGGCCTCGCCGCTGCTGCAGTAGCTGCCCGCGGGGCAGGGCCGGAAGGGATCGAAGCCGCGGCAGGCGCCGCCGACCACGGGAGCCTCGCCCAAGATGCGGACCATCAGCCAGTTGGGGCCCGCGGTGCCGCTGTTGTTGTGCCTCTCGGCCCTGATGTCGTAGGTGCCGGCCTCGAGGTCGACCTCGAGCTGGGGGCACAGCCCCGGGCCGCCGTCGTCGTTGCTGGCGAAGGACTGAGCCTCGCCGGCCCGCAGCAGGAAGAACTCGGGGTCGCCCATGCAGCCCGTGAGCGCGAGGTTCGCGCCGACGATGCCGACGGTCGCCGGGGCGTCGAGCGTGAAGCGGAACCAGTCCTTGTCGCCAGTCTCCTCGATGGCGAAGATCACGCGATCGGCGCCGTTGGACAGATCGAGAACCCAGGGTTCGTCTCGGCTGTCGGGCTCGTTGGGGCCGTTGAACGGATCGAGCAGGCACTGGGTGGTGCACCCGTCGGCGTCGTCCGCGTCGGCGTCGTCGCACTCCTCGTCGGGCGCGCTGACGAAGCCATCACCGCAGACGGCCTCGGCGCACAGGTCGAGGTCGGGGTGGCAGAACAGGCCGGCGGCGCACACGAAGGTGTCGTCCAGCGGATCGCAGGGCCCGTCGGCCGGGATCGGCACGATCAGGCAGGCGTCGCAGCCGTCGGCGGCGTCGTCGTTCGCGTCGTCGCACTCCTCGTCGCCGGCGATGTAGCCGTCGCCGCACGCGATCGCCGAGCAGACGCGGTCGTCCGCCTGGCAGAAGAGACCCGCGTCGCAGACCAGCACGTCCGAGGAGGGGTTGCACGCGGCGCCCTCGGGGATGGCGACGATGGCGCAGGCAGCGCAGCCGTCGGTGACGTCGTCGTTGCCGTCGTCGCAGGCCTCGTCGCCGCCCACGAAGCCATCGCCGCAGGCCACGGGCGCGCAGACGTCGTCGTCGGGGTGGCAGAAGAGGCCAGCGTCGCAGCGGAGCACCTGCGAGAAGGGATCGCAGGGCTCGCCCTCGGGGATCGGCACGATCTGGCACTGGTCGCAGCCGTCGACCGCGTCCTCGTTGCCGTCGTCGCAGGTCTCGGCGCCGGCCACCACGCCGTCGCCGCAGGCGTTGGCGACGCAGACGGCCCCGCCATCCCCGTCGTCGCAGATCAGGTCGTAGTTGCAGTAGTCGACCTCGGGGTCGAAGGCGCCCTGCAGCACGCAGGCGTCGCCGGCCTCGAAGCCGGGCAGCGCGCGCGCGAGGACCGTGTTCGGGCCCGCGGTGCCG
>CALBMW010000892.1 GCA_937896275.1 uncultured Myxococcales bacterium | reverse complement strand
CGAGGTCGACGCGCTGCCGGCTGTAGCCCTCGGTGTCGGCGTTCGACACGTTGTGGCTGACCGTCTGCAGGCCGGCCTGGCTCATGCGCAGGCCGCTGACGCCGGCGTGAAAAGCGGAGAAGAGGCCCATCTCAGCCCCTCCGCTCGACGCCGCGCCGCGGCGTGCCGGTCTTGACCCGAGCGTCCGCGCCGTAGACGGTGCGCGCGCCGGCGTGGGCGCGCTGAACCACGGTCAGCGTGCTGGCGACCAGCGTCTGCGCGGCGCGGGCGAAGACGGTGTTGCGTCGCTGCTGGTCAGCGATGCGTGCGGTGAGGGCGCGGATCTCGACCTGGTACTCAGCGATGCCCGCGGCGAACTCGGGGGGGGCCGTGGGGACCACCGCGCCGAGCGTGCGCGCGTCAGGCACCAGGGCACAGAGGACATCCTGACGGGCGCCCGCGATCAGCTCGTGGCGCTCGAGGATGCGCACCTTCTGGTCGGTGATTCGGAGGACCGCGTCGGCGTCCATGCGACGGAGCGCCGCCGCCTCGTGGCCGAGCACCTCGTCGAGCGCGGTCAGGCTGGCTGCCTCCGAAGCGAGGTGCTCGAGGAGCGCCCGCTCCGCTGCCGCAGCACCTGCCGCAGCACCTGCCGCGTGCCCCGTGGGGCTGAGGTCGTCTTCGCAGTGCATCGTCCACTCCTCACCAGGTCGTGGGCTGCGACGCACGGCACCCAGGATGGGCACCGTACGCCACCGTCACGACGCGGGGAGCGGCGATCGGCGGAGGGCGCGGCGAGAGCGGTCGATCAGAGGAGGCCTGGCGTCACTTGCCGTCGAAGGCGACGGTCTCCGCGATGATGCGCTCGGCCACGATCCGTAGATCCGCCGTGTACTCACCACTCGCGATCTTCTGGCGGATTTCGGCCACACGGGCCTCGTCCACGTCAGTGACACCCCGACTCGCCGCCTTCGCGATGGAGAGGGCCGACTCCCGATCCGAGAGATCGACCTTCTCCGAGCGCGCTCCAGGCGAGCCGCTGCTTTCCTCTGACTTCTTCGCCCCCGGGCGACCCTGCGGTCGACCGACGTTCCCTGGCGGGACTGGACCATTGATTCGAACAGCCATCGTGGCACCTCGGGTCCGGCTCTGGTCTTCCAGAGCCCTATCACCCCCCACATCGACCTTTCCGCCCGTGACTTGAGAAAGTAATTCCTGAGCTTCCGTTTCTCGAGGAAGGACTTTCCGGGTGACGGCTCTCGGATCGGTCGCGGTGGATTCGAATCGCAATCCTACGTCCCGCGCGCTTCGCGTCAAGCAACGGCCCCCGGCCGCTGCGCCTTGGTACGCCCGGCCACAGCGGGCCGCGCTCCAGTCGTTCACTCTCACGGCAACCCCAGCAGGGGTCGCGGATCGATGGGCTCGCCGTCGCGGCGAACCTCGAAATGAAGATGCGGACCGGTGCTGTGGCCGGTCGAGCCGACCTCGGCGACGATCTCGCCCGCGCGCACCGACTGCCCCGCCTCGACCCGGAGCACGCTGGCGTGGCCGTAGAGGCTGGTGGTGCCGTCACGGTGCTCGAGCACGACCGCGTTGCCGTAGCCGCCCTTCTCGCCCGCGAAGACCACCTCTCCTGCCCGCGCGGCGCGAATGGGGGTCCCGGTCGGGGCGGCCAGATCGAGTCCGTCGTGCATCCGTTCCTGCCCGCTGATCGGGTGGACCCGTGAGCCGAAGGGGCTGCTCACCCGCCCGTCGACGGGGCTGCGCCAGGTGTCGGCGGCCTGCGCGCGGTAGGCCTTCAGGCCCTGCGTGGTGGCGGCTGTCGGATCCTGCACCGCGAGCGCCCGGGGCTTGGCCCCCAGCTCACCCGCGATGATCTCGGCCAAGCCCAGGCCACCGGTGGAGCTGGCCGACTTGGCGTACTCCTGGTCGAGCATGTCGGTGAACACCTCGCCGCCGAAGCCCGCATCGGTCAGGCCCTCCTTGGGCACCGTGGCGCGCATCGACTTGAAGAGCTGGGCCACGAAGACCGACTCGAACTGCCGCGCCGCCTCCCGCAGCGCGCCATCCGTGTCGCCCCGCGCCGCGGCGCGCGCGATGTCGTCCACGTCGGTCTGCACCGCCGTGCGCGCCGCGAACTGGCCGATACCGAGGGGCGAAGCGCTCATCACATCACCTGGATGTCGGCCCGCAGGGCGCCCGCGCGCTTGATGGCCTGCAGGATGGTGATGAGATCGCGCGGGCTCGCGCCGAGGCGGTTGAGGCCCTGGACCACGTCGGCGAGGCTGGCCCCCTCCTCGAGGAGGATGAGGTTCTGCTTCTCCTCGGTCACGCTGACGTCAACGTTGCGCTGGATCTGCCCCTCACCCAAGGTGAGCGGGGCCGCCGGCACGGCCTGGTTCGTGATCCGCACGCTCACCGTGAGGTTGCCGTGCGCCACCGCCACCGGCGAGATGCGCACGTCCTGGCCCATGATGATGGTGCCGGTCCGCTCGTTGACGATGACCCGCGCCACGGCGTCGGGCGTCACCTCGAGGCGCTCGACCAGCGCGATGAACTCCACCAGCTTGCCCACATAGGGCGGCGGGATGGCCACCGTCACCGTGCCGCTGTCGCGGGCCTCGGCGAAGCGGCCGCCGATGTTCATGTTGACGACCTTGGCCATGCGCGCCGCGGTGGTGAAGTCGGCGTCGTCGAGCTGGAGCGTGACGTTCTCCTGAGCCGCGAGATCGATCTCGATCTCGCGCTCGATGATCCCGCCCTCGGGGATGCGCGCCACGGTGGGGTGATTCTTCACGGTCCCCCCACCGCCCGCGGCGTCCACGCTGAAGCCACCGACGCTGAGTTGGCCCTGGGCCATCGCGTAGACGGCGCCGTCGTGGCCCTTCAGCGGGGCCGCCACCAGCGTCCCGCCCACCAGGCTCTTGGCGTCGCCGATGCTGCTGACCGTCACGTCGATGGTGTTGCCCACTCGCCCGAAGGGGGGCAGATCGGCGGTCACCATCACGGCGGCCACGTTGCGCAGCTTGAGGCCCGAGACCGGCACGCGCACGTTGTTGCGCGCCAGCATCGCCACCACCGACTGGGTGGTGAAGGTCATCTTGTCGGAGTCGCCGGTGCCGTTGAGGCCGATGACGATGCCGTAGCCGATGAGCTGGTTCGACCGCACACCGCGGACCTCGGCGAGATCCTTGATGCGCTCGGCCTGCGCCGGCGCCGCCGCGAGGGCGCTGGCCAAAAGCAGCAGGGGGATGGTCACGCGCGTGGGGATCATGATGGTCTCGCCGCCTCTCAGAAGGGCCAGATGTA
>CALBMW010000891.1 GCA_937896275.1 uncultured Myxococcales bacterium | reverse complement strand
CGCGGCCCCGCGCAGGCGTCGCGCGGCGACCCACCCACGTCAGCCTCGACGCCCCCGCTCGAGTCGTCGCACCCCGCGACCAGGATGGCCACCAGCACCCATGCACACCGCCGCATGCCAGCCTCCGCTTTCCTCACTCGGTCGCCGCAGCATGCCACTGCCCGACGGGCCGCGTCATCCTCAGCGCGCGACCCGCACCTGGATGCAAGCCCCCGCGCCCTCACAGGCAAGGAGCTGGGCGTCGCCGCCGTGCAACTCGGCCACGCTGCGCACGATGGCCAGCCCCAGCCCCGTCTGCCCGGCCTCGCGCCGATCGGTCACGAAGCGGTGGAACAGCCGCGGCTCCATCGCCCGGGGCACGCCGGCGCCATGATCGCGCACCGTGAGCACCGCGTGCGCGTCCTCGAGTCGCAGCGCGACCTCGACCACGCCGCCCTCGGGGCTGTACCGGATCGCGTTGGACAGCAGGTTCTCCACCGCCCGCTGCAGCCAGCGCGCGTCCCCGCGCATCCGACAGGCCGCCAGCTCGACCTCCACACGGATTTGTTTTTCTTCCAGTGATCCCGCGGCGTTACCAATCGCGCGCTGCACCACCTCGTCGAAAGCCACCGCCCCACGCTCGGGCTCGGGGCCGCGCGCCTCGAGCCGCGCCAGCTCGAGCAGATCCTGCAGGAGCGCCTCGAGCCGCCGCGAAGCCTCGTCGATGCGTGCCAGGAAGCGAGGCCGGGCCTCGGCGTCCTCGGCGGCCCCCTCCTGCAGCACCTCGGTGGCGGCCCGGATGGCCGACACCGGGTTCTTCAGCTCGTGAGACAGATCCGCGACGAACCGCTCCATGGCGTGCCGATCCTCCAGCGCGCGACGCATCGACTCGAAGGCGGCGCTCAACCGGCGCACCTCACGGCCCACCGGCGGCGGCAGGACCGCGTGGCGCTCCCCCCGCGCGATCGCCTCGGCCGCGTGCGTCAGCCCCTCGATCGGGTGGGCGACCGCGCGCCCCAGGGCGAAGGCCGCCCCCGCCGCGGCCACCGCCAGCAACGCGAAGAGCAGCGCCATCTTCGGCCCCGTCTCACGCAGCAGCGCCAGCACCGCCTGACTCGAGGCGCCGTACTGCAGCGCCAACTCGGCCGCGCGCGCCTGCAGCCGATCGACGACCCAGAGGCCGATCACCCCGCTCGCCAGCAGCGAGGTGCCCAGGATGGCGAAGAACAGCTGCAGCCGAATCGAGAAGCCGTGCCGCAGCGAGCGCAGGACGCGGCTGACCACGAAGGCCACGCCCACGAGCAGCACGACCCCGACGACGAGCAGCGCGGCCTCGCGAGAGGCCAGGAAGGGTGGCATCAAACGCGCTCGGCGAGTCGGTAGCCGACGCCCCGCACGGTCTCGATGGTCTCGGCCGGCAAGCCGGCGCCGGTCAGCTTCTTGCGCAGCGTCTTGACGTGCACGTCGACCGTCCGCTCGGTCACGTTGACGTCGGGCCCCCACACACGGTCCAGCAGCGTGTCGCGCTCGAACACGCGACCGGGCGAGCGCACCAGGGTGGCCAGCAGATCGAACTCGATGCGCGACAGGTTGATCGGCGTGCCGGCCGCCCACGCCTGGCGACGCCCCTCGTCCACGCGCAGGCGCTCCTCCTCGACCGACGCGTGTGGCCCCGCCTCTGCCCCGCTGCGCCGCAGGACCGCGCGCACGCGCGCCACGACCTCGCGCGGCGAGAACGGCTTGTTCACGTAGTCGTCGGCCCCCAACTCGAGCCCGACGATGTGATCGACCGCGTCATCGTGACTCGACAGGATGATCACGGGCCGCTCGTCCCGCTGACGCAGCAGCCGCAGCCAGTCCATGCCGTTCCCGTCGGGCAGCATCAGGTCGAGGATGACCAGGTCGACCCCCCCCTCCTCGAGGGCGGCGTCGGCCTCGGCGAGCGTGCGCGCGGTCTTGGCGGCGAAACCCTGGCGCTCGAGCGCATAGGCCAGGCTCTCGGTGATTGCGGGCTCGTCATCGACGAGCAGGACGGTGGTCATGGGCCCAGGGCATAGCGCAGCGGGCTTCCTTGCGCGACCCGAAAGTGGCATCGTGCGCCGATGCGCGCGCTCGACACGATGGTGATCCTCGACACCGAGACCGGTGGCCTCGACCCTCTGCACCACAGCCTGCTGTCCGTCGGGCTGGTGTCCGGTGACGGCCGGCACCAACTCGAGTTCTACGTCATCGAGCCCACGATCGTCAGCGATCCCCGCTCGATGAAGGTCAACCGCATCGACCTCGATCAGGTGCGGGCCTCGGGACTGACGCCCGGCGCCGCCGTCGATCGCATCGAGGCCTTCCTCGACGGCCTCGGCCTGGGCCGGCCGGTGATGGTGGCGGGGCACAACATCGCCTTCGACATCGCGTACATGCGGCGCCTGTACCGATTGGCCGGCCGCAAGGTGCCGCGCGACTTCAGCCACCGAACGGTCGACACGCACACCCTGCTCTGGGCCCTCTCGGCGGTGGGGCGGCTGCCGCCCGACGTCACGAGCTCGGACCAGGCCTTCCGGCACTTCGACATCGCGCCGCCCGACGAGATGCGCCACACGGCCCTGGGCGACGCGCTGGCGACGCGTGATCTCGTGGCGCGGCTGCTCGAGACGATGGGCTGATGCGCGGCCCTGGGCAGCGCGCGCGGATCTCGGCGGCGGCGCTGCTGCTGCTGGCCCTGGCGGGGTGCGACGAGAAGCCCGCGCCCGGCACCTCGACGCCGCCGGCGCCCATCGCCACGCCGATGTCGTCCCCCCCCAAGCCCCCGACGGCGCCCGACGAGACCAGCCGCCGCGCCCGCTGGGACCAGCGTCCGACCGTCGAGCCGCCGCCCGAGCTGCCCAAGGCCTGGCGCGCCCTTCCCGCGAAGATCCCCGACGCCCGGCTCACCGCCGCCCACCACGAGCTCCGCTCCCGCGTCGACGCCGTCCCCCCCTACCGCCACGTGCACCTGGAGCTACGCATCTTCGGGCGCGACGCCGAGGTCGAGGCCAGCCTGCGGGACGCCCTGAGCGGGCTCGAGCTGCCGGGGCTGGGTGAGGCGCTGCCGACCGCCCCCGTGCGCGTCGGCGACGTGACCTGGTCGGTCGAGGTGCACCGGCTGGTGGCCCCGCCGGGCGAGGCGCGCGAGCACCGCGTCGAGTTGGACTGGCGCCGCGTGCCGACCGATCCGCCCGAGCTCGAGAAG
>CALBMW010000890.1 GCA_937896275.1 uncultured Myxococcales bacterium | reverse complement strand
GACGGCTCGACCACGATCAACGCAGGCCGGTCAACGCCGAGAGCAGCGCCTCCGCTGCGTGTCCGGGCGGGGTCGACCCTCCCTCGCACGGCCGGGCCACGGGGTCGACGGCCGGGCCACGGGGTCGACGGCCGGGCCACGGGGTCGAACATACTCACTTGTCACTTAGTCGGTTGGACGGCTCGACCACGATCAACGCAGGCCGGTCAACGCCGAGAGCAGCGCCTCCGCCGCGTGCCCGGGTGAGAGTATGATGACCGCCTCGCCGCCCGAGCCTTCCAGCCTCACGAGGACCGTCCCCATGGAGCGCGCTGCCCCCTGCTCGGCGAGCGCCGCCCGAGCCTGGCCGACCGCCGCCCAGAGTGCCTGGACCGCCGCCGGTCGCGCGGATCCGGCGGCGGGCTCGCCCCCCGAGTAGACGCCCGAAGATGAGCGCTCCGCCACGACCGGCGCGTAGCGCCAGCGCACGCCGTCAACGGTGGCTTCGACCGTCGTCGCGTTCCCGCTGCCATCCGAGATCTGCACCTTCCACTGCCCGCTCGGCGGGCGAAGCGCCCAAGTCGCCTGCGCGAGCGCCCGCTCGGCTTTGGCTCCCCCGGCCGTGCCGCCCTCGACGGTCCGAGCGCCCTCGGTGGGGGCAGGCGCCGGTTCGGGACTCCCGGTGACCGCGACCGCCTGCCCCGAGATGCCCGCGGGCCACGCCGTGAGGCCGCGGACCGTCCAACTCGTGCCGCTGGCGTCGACCACGATCGCCCGCCCCACCGCATCGCGTGCCACACCCTCGACGGTGTGGGAGCGCGTGGGGCCAGCCACCGAGACGCCGGTCACACACACGAGGACGGCGCTGGTTCCGAAGGTCGTGGTGAGAAGGCCCATGTCGTACCTCGGGCGCACGACGCTTGATGGCGGCGCAGCGCGAAGAGTGGGGGCACACCGTCGCGGCAGACGATCACCATCGGGAGGCGCGATCGTCCATCGGGACGCACGCCGGCCGAACCGCTCGACGCGCGTCGTCCCGCGGACTGTACCCGCCCCTACCGTGGTGTGACGACCCGGACAGCGGGTGCGCGGAGGCGACACGTCCCGAGGTGACCCCGTAGCACTCGGTGGAGCGACGTCTGCTCGGGACGTTGGGGGCCAAATCGGCCGCACCCCGACCGTATGCCGAGATGCGCGGATGGCGCCGCGCGGGCGGCGGGCGATTGACGGCGCCTCGATGGCTGCGCTCAGCCCAGGGAGGCCCCGGCGCGGCAGGCTGACGGCCCACCCCGGTCACGCGGGCAGGGCCGCTGGTCACACTACCTGGCGGCAAACGAACGCAGCAGCGCCACGATGGCCGCGGCGTCGGCTTCCGACACGCTGTCCCGGAAGGGTGGCATGAGCGGAGACAGGCCGGCCGCCTGGCCGCCGTCGAGGATCACCTGAACCAACTCGGCGTCGCTCCGCTTCGCCATGCGCGTGGCGTCCGTGAAGTTGGCGGGCTTCGGGTTCAGCGCCACCCCTGCGGGTCCCTTGCCGTCTCCGCCGGGTCCGTGGCAGACCGCGCAGATCCGCGCGTAGAACCCGGCGGCCGCGTGCTCGTCCGGGGCCGCCGTGCACAGGACGGGGGCGGAGAGGCCGATCCCGATCGCGATGGTCGCGAGCCGCGGTGACACAGGACGTATCCTCCAAACGGGCGGGGCGACGAGCGCCAAGCCGCCCTCGTCGGCGTGCGCTCAGTGCGTGTGCGTGTGACCGTCGTCGGTGCTGTGGTCGTGCGCACCCGCGTCCGCCTGGGACTCGCCCCCGTCGTGCTGGTGGTCGTCACCCGCGGTGTGTCCGCCCACGGCGTGGGCATGGTGCGGCGGACAACGGTAGTCCTCTTTGGCGCCGTCCAGGATCGCATACTCGCCGGCGATCTCGGCGATGTGGCCGTCCATGGCCTGCTGGTGGTGCGCCTCCTCCGCGTGCGCGGCCTCGAGGTTGGCCGCCGCGTCCATCGCCGCGCGGTGGCGGCCGAGCTGCACGTTCATCGCGGTCACCGCCGCGTCGAGCGCGTCGATCGGGACGCCTCGCCCCTGACGCTCGCACGGCCGCATGTCGGTCACGTGGTCGAGCAGCGCCTGGTGGTTCTCGGCGCCCACGCGTCCGTAGGCCGCTTCCAGGCCCCACATCGCGGTCATGTCCGCCGCGCCGTGGACGTGCGACCCGTGGTCGGCGACGACACCCCTCAGCGCCTCGATGCCTGCCCCGAGAGCGTCGACGTGGCCCGTCATGGGCTCGGTCGGCGCCTCGCTGGCGTCGTCGCCGCACCCAGCCATTGCCCCAGCCAACGCGATACCCAACGCGGCGAGCCAACGGAACTTCTCACTCATGGGTGTCCTCCTTCCCGACCTAGGGCGCCGCTCAGTCCTCGACCGCGCGTCGGTCGAGGAAGAGTGAGCGGACGTAGTAGGCGAGGGCCCAGGCCTCCTCGTCGCTCAACATGGCCCGGAACGACACCATCGGCGTGCCGTCCAGCCCGGTCATGAGCGTCGCGACCACGTCCGCGGCGCGGTCTCCTCGCTTCAGCTTCCAGCCGCGCGTCATGTCGAAGGGGTAGATCGGGCGGCCCGCGTGATCCTCCAGCGCGCGGGCGCTCACGCCATCGGCGTGCCCATCGGGGCCGTGGCAGAGCCCGCACTGGAGACGGGCGTAGGCCTGCCGCCCCAGGTCCACCCGCTCCGCTGACCACGGCGTCCGCTCGGGCAGCGGCAAGGGCTCGCCGACGGGCGCGCCGCGCGCCGCCGACAGCGACCTCAGGTAGTGCACCAGCTGCCAGCGATCCGGGCTCGGCAGGCCCGCGAAGCCGGGCATGGCCGTCCCTGGCAGCCCGCGGCTGATCGTCCCGTAGAGGTCACCGTCGCTGGGCGCTTGCCCCGGCTGCGTCGACCGTAGCTTGTAGGGCTCGGTCACGAAGTCCCGCGGGCGCGGATCGAGGAACCGTGAGACGGCACCATCTCCGCGCCCCTCGGGGCCATGGCAGACCGCGCAGCGCGCCCCGTAGAGCGTGCGCCCACGCTCCAGGTCGGGGGCAGGCCCGTCGGACGCCGCCAGCGTTGGCCCGGCCACGAGGAGCAGCCACGCACCGGCCGAGATCAGCCCAGACCTCATCGTCATCCTCCTCGGCTACGCACCGTGCACGTGACCGGTGTGGCCGTCGTCGGCGGCGGCAGGCGCGGCGGCCTCCTCACCCACCTGACCGGTGAGCACCTCCAGGCGCACGCCGCCCGCACCGTCGGAGGTCAGCCAGACGTGACAGCCCCGGACCGCCCCCATCGGGCGCCCACCCAGATCCCCTGACGCGAAGCTTCGGTGCCAGGCGCCCGACGAGAGCGCGCGCAGCTCGCCGAGCGCCAGCGTCGCCGTGGCCTCGAGCGCCTCTTCGCGCGCGTCGGTGTGCTCCCCGCCCGCCTCGACCACGAGCGCGCCATGCGTGTGCCCGGCCGGCTCGGCGACCGCCGCGGCGCCTCCAAGCCCGGCGCGCTCGTCGGACGCGACCACCAGCTCGACCTCGTAGCGGAGCCCCTCGGGGGGCACCGGCAGGCCCGTGGCGTGAATCGTCCCCTCGTCGGTCAGGACGTCGACCTCGACGGCACCCGTCGCCGCGGCCAGGGCGGGCGCGTCGATCCCCTCGGGGGCGCTGATCGGGCCCGCCGGCGCGAGTTCGAAGGCGATCGCCACCACGCCCAGGTCGTCCGCGCCGCAGCCCGCCACGACACAGCCCGCCACGACACAGCCCGCCACGACACAGCCCGCCACGACACAGCCCCCAACCGCGGCGGCGATCCACTGCGAGGCCGCCACGATGCTCTTCGCGCGTCTCATCGTCCGGCCTCCTCAGAACGCCACGTCGAGGGTCGCCACGCCCGAGCTTCGATCGGCGTCCGACAGATTCTGGCGCCACTCGGCGGTCAGCAAGACGTTCTGCCGTAGCGCCCAGGTAACGTGCGGAGACACCTTGCGCGTGTCGAGCGCGTCGAGTTCCTTCGAGCGGACCTCCTCGTAGGCCACCGACACCGTCCAACCCCGCGTTACGCCCCACACGACTTGTCCGCGACCGGCGAAGTAGTTGACCTCGCCGCCCTGCAAGAGGGCGTCCTCGTGTCTTCGGTAGTAGGCGATGCCGCTGAGGTTGATCGGTCCGGCGTCGAGCTCGATGTCGCCACCGGCGAGCCAGAAGTCGTCTCGCCGGACGAGGGTCACGCCGCCGGCCTCGGACTCGGCCTCCGAGCGCCCCCTGTAGCCGAAACCGCCCACGACGAGCTCGT
>CALBMW010000889.1 GCA_937896275.1 uncultured Myxococcales bacterium | reverse complement strand
CGCGTCGAGCAGGTAGATCTCGGGGTTGCCGTCCTTCGAGAGCGTGCAGGCCACGGTGCTCCCGCCGGGGCTGATCTGGGCGCCGGTGTTGAGGCCCTCGTAGCTCGCGAAGGGCATGGCGTGTCCGCCCTGCAAGCTGAACAAGTGCGCGCCGCCATTGCGAAAACTGGTGAACAGGATCCGCCCGGCGCTCAGGGTGGGCAGCATGTTGATGCCCCCGGTGCGGGTCAGCTGCACCTCGTCGAAGCCGTCGGGCGCGATCATGATCAGCTCCTTGCCCTTGCTGACGCGCTTCACCGCCACGAGCCGGGTCAGGAACAGGCCCGGGCTCTTGGTGTAGTAGCGGATGACCTCGTTGACGAAGCCGTGCGCGTGGTAGCGCAGCTTGCTGGGATCGATGGGCAGGACCGCGGGCTCGTCGTAGGGGCTGGGCAGGACGATGCGCTTGTTGCCGTCGACGCTGTACAGGCGCAGGTCGACCGTGACGTTGGCGCCGTTGATGCTGTAACCGGCCTTGATGAGCCCCTGCGTGCCGATGTTGAACCACGCCGTGTAGTCCGGGTTCATGCCCTCCTTGGTCGGATCGACCAGGTACGCGGCGCGGTCGAGCAGGTTGAAGAAGCCCGAGATCTGCAGATCGCGGATGACCGTGCCGGTGAGCGCCTCGGTGACGCCGCGGGTGTCGGCGGCGCCGCCCAGGTTGATGGCGTCGGGCACGGCCATCTGGAACAGCACGATGCCGCCCGCCTCGACGGTGAACTCGAGACCCTTGGCGTCGGGGGCGGGCTTGGCGTCCTGCGCGTGCGCACCGGCGGCCAGCACCAGGGCGAACAGAGCGACGGACGCCGGAGGGAGGATCTTTCGGAGCATCAGGGGGTTCTCCAGGTCGGGGCGTCGGCGATCAGTTCGCCGACTTGCCTTCGAGCGTCGGGGCCAGCCCGTCCTTCAACACGGCACGCCGCAAGTTGTCGTCCTTGGGGAGCGGCAGTTTCAAGGCGCTGCCCACGCTGAACTTGCGCACCGCGGCGAGGGCGGCCTCGTCGAAGAAGTGGTTGCCGCTGGGTCGGGCGAGGCGTGGCGTGCCCTTCACCTTGCCGGCGTCGTCGATGTTGAACTGCACGGTGGCCTTGAGCCGCTTCCGCTCGTCGGCGGGGATGTTGGCCGGCACGACGAAGGCCCGCTGGAGCAACAGCTTGATCTGGCTGAGGTACACCTGCTTGTTGTAGAGCGAGTTCGGATCGCTCGACGTGCCGTGCCGGTCGCCCTCGGCGAAGCCCGGCGCGTCCTCGTCGTCGGCGCGCGGATCCTTGAGGTGGTCGAGCGCGTCCTGCATGGCCTTCTTGCGCTCCCGGGCCTCCTTGCGTTGCCGCGCGAGCTCCTCCTTCTCGAGCTTCTCCTCGTCCCGCTTCTTCTCCTCGGCCAGCGCGCGCTCCTTCTTCTCGTCCTCGCGCTTCTTCTCCTCCTGCTCCTCGATCTCGCGGCTCAGGCTCGCCGTGTCGGTCTCGGGGGGCGCGGGCGGTGGCGGCTGGACGATGCGGGGCAGCGCCTCGGGCTCGGGCTCCTTGCCCAGGCGGGGCAGCTCCTCGACGCTCACCATGAGCGCCGGCGGCTCGGGGTTCGGCTCCTCCCCGGGCCGGCTCAGCCCGGCGAGCAGCATGCCCGCCACGATCAGGCCGTTGATGACCACCGCCGTGGCCGACGAGACGACCTGCAGGCCGAGGTCGTCGGTGGCGGTCATCCTTCCTTCCCCGTCGGCGGGTTGGTCACCATGCCCACCTTCTGCAAACCGGCGTTCTTCACCCGCGCCATCACGTCGATCACGAAGCCATAGGGCAGGGTGCGGTCGGCCATGATGAACACGGTGCGGCCATCGTGCAGGGGCTCGTTGGCCTTGAGCATGCCCTCGAGGGGCTCGAGGCAAGCGGTGTAGTCGTCCTTCGCGCCGGTGCAGCGCACGATCGCCTTCACCTCGCCCTGGCCCAGGTCCAGCCCCACCGTCAGATCGTTGCGGATGGTGAGGATGGTCTGCAGATCCTCCAGCGCGACCGGCTTGGCGTTCGTCGGCGGCAGGTCGATGTCCACGTTCCGCTGGCTGAGGTCCTTCACGATGATGGGCGTGGTCACCATGAAGACGATCAGCAGCACGAGCATCACGTCGACGAGCGGGGTGACGTTGATCTCGCTCAACGCCCCACGCCCGCGCTTGTTGCCGCCCGTGCTCATGCCCATCGTCCAGCCTCCCGCGTGCTCATCGTAAGTCCGCTCCTCAGTTGAAGAAGTGGCGCTTGACGATGTTGAGGAAGTCTTGGCCGAAGTTGTCCATGTCGGCCTCGAGCACGCGCACGCGCGTCAGGAAGTAGTTGTAGAACATGACCGCGGGGATGGCCGCCACCAGGCCGATGGCGGTGGCGATCAGCGCCTCCGCGATGCCCGGCGCCACGGTGAGCAGGTTGGCGTTGCCCTCCTTCGCGATGTTGATGAAGGCCGCCATGATGCCCCAGACCGTGCCGAACAGGCCCACGAAGGGGGCGGTGCTCGCGGTCGTCGCCAGGAAACCGGTCATGGCCTCGAGGTGCACCGACTCCGAGGTCTGGGCGCGACGCAGCGAGCGCTCGATGTTGCCCATGTCGTCCAGGCGCCCGTGCATGGTGTCGCCGGCGGCGCCGCTGCCGCTCTTGAGCTTGGTCAGCTCGACGTAGCCGGCGCGGAAGACCTGGCTGACGGGGCTGCGCCGCAGGTGCTCGCTGGTCTGGTAGATCTCGTCGAGCCGCTTCGACTGCCAGAAGGTCTCGAGGAAGAGCGCGCTCTCGCCCGCGGCGCGGCGCAGGTACACCCACTTGTAGACGATGATGTACCAGCTGATGAGCGACATGACGACCAGCACGGCCAGCACGCCCTTCACGACCGGCGAGGCGTCGAGGATCAGCTGGGTGATGCTGATGTCCTTTGCGCCCTCGGCCACCGTCACGAGGTTGACCAGCAGACTGTCCATCAGTTCGGATCCTCACGCCAAGGGGGGCTCAGGGTGCAGCAGTTAGCACGCGGCATGGGGTGCGTCAAGGTGCGACATCTGCGACATCTGATCCCCCATCGGCGTCCTGCCCCAGCCCGGCATCCGGGACCGGCCGCACCTCGAAGGGGAGCGGCGCGCTGACGCGATCCCCGTTGCGTACGACCAAGTCGAAGGTGCCCGGCTGCATGGCCGGCACGGTCACCAACACCGCTCGATCGGCCCATGATTCCACGCGCGCCGGCGCGCCGCCGAGGGTCACGCCGTCGGCCGGCCCCGGCAACCCGAAGTTCAGGCCGATCAGGGTGACGCGCTGCCCCGGGCGCGCCGCCGCGGGGCGCGCCTCCTCGATCACGGGGGCGCGGCCGACCGAGCGCGCGTCGTCGAAGCAGCCGGCCACCAGCGCGGCCGCAGCACAGATCCAAGACGCTCGGAGGGTCGCGCGCACGGCGTGCATGGTATGGAGGGACCGCGGCGCCGTCACTCGCTACTTCACCCGACGGCGCCGGTGGAGGGCGCGTGTCGATCGCGGGCTGGGTCCTCGGCGTCCTGTGCGCGCTGCCGCCGGGCCGCTACGTCGGCCACGGGCCGCAGGGGCCGATGCGCGTCGAGTTGGGCGTGGACGGGCGCGCGCTCCTGGGCGGCGCGGCCTATCGATGGCGCGCCGACGGTGACGACGCGCTCGTGTTCGAGGGACCCGGCGGCCGCTTCCGCTTCGTCGTCGACCCCGGCCCGTGTCTCGTGGGCGCTCCGCTGGGGCGCCTTTGCCTCGAACCCGACGACGCCCCACCGGCCGTGGCCCCCGAGCCGCCCGAGCCGCCCGAGGCCTTCGCCGGCACCTGGCAGGACGTCGGCGGCGACGGCCACTTCCGACTCACCCTCGACCCGGACGGGCGGTTCGTGGCCGACGGCGTAGGTGGTCGTTGGCAGCGCTTTGGCGAGACGCTCGTGCTCACCTTCGACGTCGGCGGCGCCGTGCGCTACCGTGCGCGGCGCGAAGGGGACCGGCTTCGCATCGGCGGGGCGTCCCTGGCCGGTGAGCTGGTTCTGGCAGCGGTGGCGCCGGAGGCTGGGCCATCGCTATGATCCGGCGCCGACGTGCCCCCCCGAGGGTGCGCGCCCGAGGAGGCTCCGAACGATGAAGCGTCACCTTGCTTGGCTGATGACGGCCGCGCTGTGTATCGGTTGCGCGGGCAACGACGACGAGAGTGGCGGCGGCGCGGACGCGTCCGGCGTCGGCGGCGCGGGGGGCGTCCCCGGCCAGGGCGGCACCCCCGGCCA
>CALBMW010000888.1 GCA_937896275.1 uncultured Myxococcales bacterium | reverse complement strand
CGTCGAGCAGCAGGCGCTGGTAGGCGTCCGCCGTCTTGCCGCCGCCCGGCAGATCCGCGTAGTCGAAGCCCAACTCGGCCTGCCGCGTGATGGTGCCGGGGCCCGGCTCCTTGACGATGAAGTCGAGCCGGATGCCCTCGGTGGGCTGGATGAGCAGGCGCAGCGAATTGGGCCGCATCGCGCAGAAGTCGCCGTCCACCGGGCCCCCGAGCAGGTCGACCGGCGGCGTGCGATACCGCAGCACCACCTCGGTGTAGCGCTTGGCCATCGCCTTGCCGGTGCGCAGGAAGAAGGGCACGCCGTTCCACCGCCAGTTGCGCACCTCGGCGCGGATGGCGACGAAGGTCTCGGTCGTGCTGCCGACCGGCACCCCGGGCTCGTCGAGGTAGCGCACCGCCCGCGCCGCGCCGGGCGTGTACTGCGCCCGCACCACGTCGCGCGCCACCCGCTCGGGCGTGAACGGCGTGAGCGCCCGCAGCACCTGCACCTTCTCGTCGCGCACGTCGTTGCCGGCCATCGTCGTGGGCGGCTCCATCGCGATCAGCGAGAGCACCTGAAGCACGTGGTTCTGCACCATGTCCCGCAGCGCGCCGGCGGTGTCGTAGTACGCAGCCCGGCCGCCCTCCACGCCGATGGCCTCGGCCACCGTGATCTCCACCGACTCGACGTGGTTACGGTTCCACAGCGGCTCGAAGATGGCGTTCTGGAAGCGAAACGCCAGGATGTTCTGGACCGTCTCCTTGCCCAGGTAGTGATCGATGCGGAGGATCTGGTCCTCGCGCAGGTAGCTCAGGAGCGCGGTGTTCAGGGTCTGCGCCGTCGCCAGATCCGTCCCGAAGGGCTTCTCGACCACCACGCGCCGCCAGCCGATCTTGGCGCCGGCATCACACTGCACCAGCTTGGCGGCGTGCAGGTTACGCACGGTGGGGCCGAAGAGGCTGGGCTTCAGCGCCAGGTAGAACAGGCGGCCCGTCTGGGCGGGCTGCCAGCCGGCCTCGTGCGCCATCGCGTCGAGGTGCCCGGCCAGATCCACCACGTCGCCGGGGGTGCCGATGTCGGACGCGATATACGAGACGTTGGGGGCGAGCTGCTCCCACGCCTCCTTCTGATCCGCGGGGATCCACGTGGCCAGATCGGCGCGCCACTGCTCGCTGGGCAGGTGGCTGCGCGAGACGCCGATGACCTGGATCGGCCCGGGGAAGGCGCGGTCGTGGACGTTGCGCACCAGCGCGGGGATCAGCTTGCGGGCGGTCAGATCGCCCGACGCGCCGAAGATGATGATCTGGGTGAGCGGGGCGGTCATCGCGTGGGCTCCTTGGGCATCTGGGCCCCGTAGCGCTGAAGCAGCTTGGCGACCAGCGCGGTCCAGCCGGTCTGGTGGCTGGCCCCGAGGCCCTGGCCGGTCTCGCCGTGGAAGTACTCGTAAAACAAAGGATCTTCGCGCCATTGCGCGCCGTCGCGGAAGAGCGGATCGGGTCCCAGCGCGGGCCGCTCGCCGTTCGCGTCGCGGCGGAAGAGGGCGCACAGGCGGTGGCTGAGCTGAGCGGCGGCGTCGCCGAGGTTCATCGGCGCCCCCGCGCCGGTCGGCACCTGCACCTTGAGCGTGTCGCCGTAGTAGTGGTCGTACTTCTCGAGCGCCTCGACCATCAGGTAGTTCACCGGAAACCACACCGGCCCACGCCAGTTGCTGTTGCCGCCGAACATCCACGAGGAGGACTCGCCGGGCTCGTAGGACACGCGGTGCTCATCGCGGCCCGAGCCGAGCACGTAGGGGTGCTCGCCATGCCAGCGCGAGAGCGAGCGCAGGCCGAAGTCGCTCAGGAAGTGGGCCTGGTCGAAGACCTGGGGCAGCACGCGCAGCAACTTGTCGCGGTTGAGGATGCTGAGCAGCCGCCGGCCGCCCTCGCCCGGCTCGGTGAGGGACGCGATGTCCTCGACGAGGTGCGGGCGGTACTTGACGAACCAGTTCATGCGCGCGCGGAAGCGCGGCAGGCGGGCGAGCAGGTCCGGCTCGAGCGTCTCGACCGCGAAGAGCGGGATGAGCCCCACGAAGGACTTGATGCGCAGGTGCTGGTGGTTGCCATCGGGGCGGTGCAGCACGTCATAGTAGAAGCCATCCCGCTCGTCCCACAGGCTCTCGCCCTTGCCGCTGAGATCGTCGATGGCGTGGGCGATGGCGACGAAGTGCTCGAAGAACTTGGTGGCGACGTCCTCGTAGGCGGGGCGGGTGCGGGCGAGCTCGAGGGCGATGGCCAGCATGTTGAGGCAATACATGCCCATCCACGCGGTGCCGTCGGCCTGCTCGATGTGGCCGCCGCCCGGCAGGGGCTTGCTGCGGTCGAAGACGCCGATGTTGTCGAGGCCCAGGAAGCCGCCCTGGAAGATGTTGCGGCCGTCGCTGTCCTTGCGGTTCACCCACCAGGTGAAGTTCATCAGCAGCTTCTGGAAGACGCGCTCGAGGAAGTCGGTGTCGGCGTAGCCCTGCACGTCGCGGGCGATCTTGTAGACCCGCCAGGCGGCCCAGGCGTGGACCGGGGGGTTGACGTCGCTGAAGTTCCACTCGTAGGCCGGGATCTGCCCGTTGGGGTGCATGTACCATTCGCGCAACAGCAGGATGAGCTGGCGCTTCGCCCACTCGGGATCCACCAGGGCCAGGGGCAGCGTGTGGAAGGCCGTGTCCCAGGCCGCGAACCAGGGATACTCCCAGGCATCGGGCATGGCATGCACGTCGAGGGCGTAGAGGTGCTCCCAGCCGCTGTTGCGACCCGTGCGGCGCGCGGGGGCGGGCTTGGGGGGCTTGGGATCGCCCTCGAGCCACAGCTCGACGCCGTAGTGGAAGAACTGCTTGGACCACAGCAGGCCGGCGAAGGCCTGGCGCTGGACGCGGCGGCTGTCGTCGTCGAGGCCGGCCGGGTGGATGGCCTCGTAGAAGGCGTCGGCCTCGCTCAGGCGCTCGCCCATCACGGCGGCGAAGTCGGCGAAGGGCGCGGCGTGCTGCACGTCGGCGAAGCGCACGCGCACCTCGAAGGAGCCGCCCGCGGGCACGGTGGCCACGACGTGCGCGCACGCCTTGCTGCCGGCGCGCTCGGGGTTGACGGCGTCGACCTCGCCCTGGATCACGGCGCGGTGGAAGGCGTCCTTCACGTAGGGCGTGTCGTTGGGCGAGCCCCAGAGGCGCTGGTTGTTCGTGTCGTTCTCGGTGAAGAGCAGCTTCACAAAGGCTGGCGAATCGGCCTCGACCCACCACCAGCGCGTGCCCAGGTGGCGGCCGCTGAGCGAGACTGTGTCATCGGCGATGCCGTGCAGGCGCGGGCGCTCGCGGTCGTAGCCCCAAGACCAGGTGTTGCGCAGCCAAAGGTGGGGCAGCACGTGGATGGGGGCCGCCTCGGGCCCGCGGTTGTGCACCGTGATGCGGCACAGAAGGTCCTCGGGCGATGCCTTCGCGTAGGTCACGTCGATGTCGAAGAAGCGACCCTGCTCGAAGACGGCGCGCAGGGCGTCGGTCAGCTCGTACTCGGGCTCGTCGCGCGTGCGGCGCTGGCTCTCGGCGACCAGATCCTCATAGGGATAGGCCACTTGCGGATAGCGATAGCGCATGTCGAGGTAGCTGTGGCTGGGCGTGGCGTCGCGGTACCAGTAGTACTCCTTGACGTCCTCGCCGTGGTTGCCCTGATCGCCGTCGACGCCGAACAGGCGCTCTTTGAGGATGGCATCGTGGCCGTTCCACACCGCCACCGCGAGGCAGGCGTTCTGGAAGCGGTTGCAGACGCCCGCCAGGCCGTCCTCGTTCCAGCGATAGGCGCGGCTGCGCGCGTGGTCGTGGGGCAGGTAGGGCCAGGCCTCGCCGTCGGGGCTGTAGTCCTCGCGCACGGTGCCCCAGGCGCGCTCCGCCAGGTAGGGACCCCAGTTCTTCCAGTCTGCCGTGCGCGCTTCGGCGTCGGCCAGGCGGCGATGCTCGGCGGTCTGGGCCGCGGGGGGCTTCGTCACGACGCGGTGCCCGCCACGCCCTGCCAAAGCCGCACGCCGCCCGAGAGGCCTTCCACGTTGTCGAACAGGCGCACGTCGGCCGGCAGCATCTCGGGGTCGAGCTTGCGGGCGTTGCCGCCGCCCAGGTGGATGAGGTCGGGGTTGAAGACGTGATCGATGATGACCAGCGCGCGGAGCACGCGGTGGCGCCACTTGCTGTTGCCCACGCGCTCGCGCTCGGCGTTGCCCACCCTCTCCTCGTAGGTCTGGCGCTTCTCGAAGGGGTGGTGGGCCAACTCGAGGTTGGGGACGAGCACGCCGTCCGTGTAGAGGCCGGTGCCGAGGCCGGTGCCGAGGGTCAGCACCATCTCGACGCCCTTGCCGTCGATCACGCCCAGGCCCTGGAGCTCGGCGTCGTTGATCGCGCGGGTCGGGTGACCCGTGAGGTCGGTGAGCGCGGTGGCCAGATCGAAGCCACGCCAGTCATCGGTCGAGAGGTTCGGCGCGGTGTGCACCACCCCATGCCGGACGACGCCCGGAAACCCCACCGAGACGCGCGCGTGGCTGCCGGGCTGTCCCGCGATCAGCTCGCGGATGACCTCGAGCACTGCCTCGGGCGTGGCGGGCTGCGGGGTGAGCATGCGCGCCCGCTCGGTGAGGGGGCGCGCCTCGCCGTCGGTGGTGATCATCTTGATGCCGGTGCCGCCGATGTCGATCACCAGCGTGTGCGGCGGTTGCTTCCGCGTCGTTGCCATCTCGGGTCCCCCCCTCGTACAGGGGCATGAACCTAGATCCGGATGGGGCGCGAATCCAGAGGGGTGTGTCTCAATCAGCGTCAGCGGGCCGACCCGGGGCGTCGCCGGCGCGAAAGATCCGTCGCGCGCCGCGTCGTGTGCCGCATCATCGCGCCCGGAGGTTGCCCATGTCGGTCCGCGTCGTCCCAGCCGCCCTGCTGCTCGCAGCATGCTCACAGTCCGTGCCCGCGAGCGACGACGAGGGTGCAGTCCCCGCCCCGGTGAGCTTGGCGCGCTGCGCCCCCGCGGCGGCGCCGAGGGACTTCGGGGTGCTCGCCGAGCAGGCGCGGAGCGTCGTCGGCTTCTCGCCGTGTGGTGATTTGGCGTGGTTGGGTGAGGCGCGGGATCTGTACCGCGCGCCGCCGGACCTCGGCTCGGTGCTGCATGTATCTGAAACCGCAACCGATTCGGCGTTCTCGGCGGATGGACGGTGGCTCGGCTTCGCCGACGACGCGGGCGTGGTCCTGGTGCCGCTCGACGGGGGTGAGACCCTGCGTGCGCCCCTGGCGCTGCCGCGGGGCTTCGGCTTCGCGCGGGTGGACGACACGGTGCTGCCCTGGGCCTGCGACGACGACGCGCTGAGGGTGCTCGACGCGGGCGCGCCGCGGGCGCTGGTCGAGGGGGTGGACTGTCGCAGCCTGCGTCCCGATCCCGCCTCGGCGCTGCTCGTCTTCCTGGACGCGGGCGGCGCCCTGAAGGCCGCGAACGTGGGCGACGGCGTCGTGCGCGATCTTGGCGGGCTGGAGGGGACGGCCCCTGACTCGGGGCGCCAGGACGTCCGCGGGACGCGCCTCATGGACCGCCTGCCCGGCGACCTGCTGATCGTGCGCGACAGCTATCGGGAGCCCTGTGGAGACACGGAGTGCCCCACCGGTCCAGCGCCCGTGTGGGCGATCGACGTCGGCACCGGCGCGGTCCTGACCTCGTTGAGCGGCCCGCTGCTGGACGACTGGTCCGAGGACTTGATGACCAGCCGGGACGGCCGGGCGGTCGTGCTGGATGTCTACCAGGGCGGCGCGACGCTGGTGGACGCCGCGCACGCGTCGCACGGGCTGCCCGGCGTGGTGCCGGCGTTCGTCTTCGGGGACGGCCGCGAGGTGTTGGCGCGGCGGCGCGCCGAGGGGGAGCGCTCCTCGGGCTTCGCGATGGTATCGACCACGGACGCGGCCGCGCGGCCGCTGGTCGACCACGCGGAGGCCTTCGGGGTGTCGGCCGACGAGCGGCGCCTGGCGCTGGCGCACTTCACCCCTGACTGCATCCTCTACCCCGACCGGCCCGGGGTCTGTCACACGCAGATCTGGGCGCTGGCGACGGCGACGCGCGGGGCGGGTGAGGCGCCGCGGGACGTGGCCTGGTTCGATCAGCCCCCGCGCGTCTACTGGATCGGCGACGACGGCACGATGCTCGTCGGGGGCGAGCTGTACACGCGGCCCGTGCCCGAGGCGGCGGCGCCCGAGGAGGGTCGGCCGGACGTCTACGGCCTGATGC
>CALBMW010000887.1 GCA_937896275.1 uncultured Myxococcales bacterium | reverse complement strand
CCCGGTGGTGCCCGACGCCTCCTTGGTGAACGTGCTGGCCGCGACGCCCGCCGGCGAACAGGCTCCGCGCGCCGCGTGGCCGCACCTGCGACGGCTGATCAGCGCAGCCCGAGCTCGAGGCGAAGCTGCTTGACCTTCTGGAAGTAGGTCTTGCGGTCGTAGGGCTGGTTGAGGATGTGGAACTCCTTGCGCACCAGCCCCACGCAGCCGAAGCAGTAGAGGCACTCCGCGCAGTCCCGACATCGCACCAGGTACTGACACTCGACGCAGCGCTCGCAGCCCTCGAGGTGCGTCGAGTGGTGGCACGCGACGCAGTCGCGTACGTGGGTGCAGCGCGTACAGCCCGAGCAGTCGACGGCGTAGTTGCAGCGGTGGCAGTCCTTGCACCCCGCGCAGAACATGCAGTGGCTGCTGTTGTCACAGTCGTCGGACTGGTAGCTGCCCGGGTTGCCCCGCTCGTGCGCGGAGCGCTCGAGTCGAGCCAACTCGTCGAGGAAGGTTCGTTTGTCCATGGCGCGGCATCCTATCCCGGCGCGCTCCGGGGCGCACCCATCACGAGGGCGGACCGCCGATACGGGCTTCGGACCGTGGTGTCGCCATTCTGCAGGCACGACGACTCGGCCAATGCGTCCGATCTATGCGTTTTTTCAGTGGATTACCCCCACGGTCCCGCCGGTGGGTCGACCTCGACACGTTGACGCCGCGCCCACCCCGCAGAAGAATCTTGCAGGTCTGCGCGGGACAGGCCGGCCTGGTGGGCGCCGACGCCGTCGCCGCGCGAACCCGGGAGGCGCGAGGCGGTGAGGCGCGAGGCACTGAGCGCACGCAGGGCGTGGCTGGCGGCGGTCCTGCTGATGGCGGCGGTCCTGCTGATGGCGGCGTCCTCCGCGCGCGCCGATCGCAGCGTCGTCCGCCCCACCTACTACGTGCAGCCGCTCGGCGAGGTCGCCGAGGCCCACGGCCTGTTCGCCTGTCGCGTCATCACCGAGGACTTCGGCCTGCCCTGTCGCGTGCTGAGGAGCCGCCCGCTGCCGAGCAACGCGCTCGACCGGACCCGCAACCAGTACGACGCCGACGCCATCGTGGGGATGCTGTTCGAGAGCCTGCCCGCCGACGGCGCGGGGCTCATGGCGCTGACCAACGCGGACCTCTTCGAGCGCGAGCAGATCCGCTTCGTCTTCGGCCTCGCCAGCCTGGTGGATCACGTGGGGGTCGTCTCGCTGGCCCGCTACCGCGGCACTTGGTGGGGCGAGGCCACCCACGCCGTCACCTTCTACGAACGGTATTACAAGGTGCTGGTGCACGAGGTCGGTCACACCGTCGGTCTGGGCCATTGCGAGAACCGCCACTGCGCGATGCGTGACGATCGCACGCTGGCCGATCTGGACGAGTCCCCCCAACGCTTCTGCCGGCGCTGCCAGCGCGCGGCGGCCGAGGGCGCGCGCCTCAACCCCGGCTCGGCCCTTTGGCACTACACCCGCGGCCACGGTCACCTGAACCGGGCGCACTTCGCGCGCGCCGTCTACCACTTTCAGCGCGCCGCCGAGCTCGAGCCGGGCGACGCCAAGGTGATCAACGACCTCGGAGTGGCCCACCTGCGCCGCGGCGACGTCGGGCGGGCGCTGTGGTACTTCCGCGAGGCCGCGCGCTTGGATCCCACCTTCGCGAACCCACGCTACAACGAGGGGCTGGTCCACATCGGGGCCAAGGATGTCGTTGCGGCCGTCGGAGCCTTCGAGCGCGCCCTGGCGGCCGATCCTTCCTGGTCGTTGGCCCACAAGCAGCTCGGTCGGCTCTACCACGAGGTGCTCCGGGACGAGCCCCTCGCGCTGGCACACTACCAGGCCTACCTCGACGCTCACGGCGAGGACGCTTCGGTGGCCGACCGCGTGCAGATGATCAAGGGCGGCGGTGGGGCCCTCCCACCGCGCTGAGCCTAGTCGCCGCCCGCGGCCTCACCCTTGTCGTACACCGCCCAGTAGGGGATGTGGTTGCCGCTCCGAGTGCTCTGATAGGGCAGCCAGAACGCGGGGGCCGAGGGATCGGTCCCGTGCGGCGCGTTCGGGTCGATGCCCGTCACCCAGATTTGGGGGTTGGGCGACTCACGGCCGCCCTGCCTCAGCTCGTTGCCGTAGTCGCGCAGGCTGCTGAAGGCCAACCACATGCGCCCGCGGCGGTCGGTCGGCGCCCACTTGGGCCAGCTGTTGCCGTTCCCCGGCTCCTTGTTGGCGCGCGCGAGCTCGACGGGTGCGTCACCCTCGCCACGCAGGATGAACAGCCTGGCCGAGGCGTCGGCCATCGCCGTGCCGCCCGCGTTGTCGCCCGTGCGCTCGAATGCGATGAAGGTGCCGTCGGGCGAGAAGGATGGCTTGTCGTTCGACTGGTCGCCCTCGCGCTCCACGATGATCTCGGGCTGGGTCCAGGCCCCGTCGATGTTGCGCCACAGAGCGAGGTCGCCCAGGTTCACGCCTTGCGGCGTGATGATGCCGCCGAAGGTCCCGTCGAGCGCGGCCGCGACCACCCGATCGCCCTGCCACGACCAGTCGGGGGCCCCGGCCGACATCATCGGCAGCAGCGGCAGGCGCTCGATCTCGGTGGCGTCGTCCACGCGGCGCACCACGAGCTGGCCGTTGGTCTCGGCGACCAGGCGATCGCCCTCGGGCGCGAAGGCCGGCAGGTAGCCGACAACTCCGGTCGGGTTGTAGTTCAGGGTGGTGGGATCGTCGATCTGCGAGGTCGCCAGGTCGCCGAAGGGCGGGAAGCTGGTGCGCGTGAAGGCGATGCGCTGACCATCGCGCGACAGGGCGTGGCAGGCCGGGCAGTTGATGAAGGGGGCCGTGGCAGGCGTCAGCAGGGGCTCGGGCGCCGTGTCGCCCTGCGCCAGGCGCATGATCCCGACGTCGCCGGTGGACCAGTAGTAGACGGCGCCGGTCAGCAGCGACGGATCGATGAACAGCGAGGTCGTGGGGCCCTCGCAGTAGGCCTCGCCCGCCGCGCCCACGCCGCTCAGGGTGATCCGCAAGGCGTCGTCGAGGGCGTCGCGCTTGAGCGCCTCCCAGGCATCGCCCTCGGGCACGAGGTGGTCATCGCCGGTGAACCAATCGATGGACAGGTCGCCCGCCTGGAAGCGCACCCGAAACAGGTCGTGGCCGTCGCGATCCCACTGGAATGACACGCCCTGGATGTTGCGCGGGAAGGCCGTGAGCGCCTCGGGATAGACCAGCCGCGGGGCGCAGTCCGGACGGGGCTCGCCCCGAAAGCGGTCGGGGGCGTCGGCGGGGGTCCCCGGGGTCAGGATGTCGTCGAAGGCGGCGATGTCGACGAAGGCCTGGGCCTCGTCACCCTGGTGCTGGGCGTAGACGGTGCCGCGACCGCCGCGGCCCGCGCTGGTGAAGAGGCCGTCGGCGTCGATCACGCCCAAGTCTTGCGGTTCGACGCGCCAGGCGACGCTGCGCGCGTCGAGGTCGACGGGCTCGCCGGCCACGGGGACCCGGCGGGCGAGGAACTGCTGGGTCGAGGGGCCGTCGTCGCGCAGCTCGAGGGTGACGCGGTCGGGCAGGATCTCGAGCAGGCCCTGGACCGACGGCTCGGCGTCGATCTCGTCGCCCGCGGCGTCGGTCGGCAAGGGCGTCGCGTCGACGGGCGGCGCGGCGTCCTCTCGCGGCGCGGCGTCTGCCCGGAAGGCGTCGATCAAGCTGCCCGCGCCGGTGTCGGTCGGTTCGGCGGACTCGGCCGTCGAGTCGTCACAGGCCCCCAGCGCCAACGCGCCCAGCAGCACCCACCACGTCGTCCACGTCCTGATCATGCACACCTCCTCGAGGCCCCAGGTTCCACGAAAACGCGGCTGGGGGAAAGACGGCGCGGCATCGCTGTGGCAGCATGCGTGCCATGAACGACTCAGAGCACGATCTTGGAGGGCTCGATCCTCAGCCCGATCCGGGCTGGCGACAGCCGGCGGAGTGGGCCACCCACGCCACGTGCTGGATGGGATGGCCGGGCCACGCGTGGTGGGACGACTTCCGCCCCGAGGCCGAGGCGGCCTTCGTGGCGCTGGTGCGCGCCATCGGCGAGGGCGAGGGGGTGCGCGTCCTGGCCCGCCCCGCCTGGGTCGAGCGCGCCCGCGCGGTCCTCGGCGGAGCGGCCCGCGTGCAGGCCGCCCGGGTGGGTGACGTGTGGCTGCGCGACACCGGGCCCGTCTTCGTCGAGGGGCCCGATGGGCTGGCGGCGGCGACCTTCCGCTTCAACGGATGGGGGGGCAAGTACCTCTACGAGGGGGACACGCAGGTCGCCGGCCAGATCGCGGCGATCGTCGGTGCTCTGCGGGTGAGCCACCCCTTCACGCTCGAGGGCGGGGCGGTCGACGTGGACGGCAACGGGACCGCCCTCACCACCCGGGAGTGCCTGCTCAACCCCAACCGCGGCGTGGCCGACGAGGCGCGCTGGGCCGACCGCCTCGAGGACGCCCTGGGCGTGCGCCACGTCATCTGGCTGGATCAGGGCCTCGCCTTCGATCACACCGACGGCCACATCGACGGGGTCGCGCGCTTCGTGGCCCCCGGCACGGTGGTCCGGGTCGAGAGCTCGGGCGCCGACGACCCGCATCACGAGCGGCTGCTGGCCGTCGCCCACGACCTCGAGGGGGCCACCGACGCCGACGGCAACCGGCTCGCCGTCGTGCCGCTGCCTTCGCCGGGCGCCGTGCACGCGCCCGATGGCAGCCTCGTGCCGGCGAGCTACGCCAACTTCTACATCGCCAACCACGCGGTCATCGTGCCGACCTTCGGCGTCCCGGCCGACGACGAGGCCTGCGGCGTGCTGCGGGCGCTGTTCCCCGGGCGGCGGGTGGTGGCGCTCGACGCGCGGCCGCTGATCGTGGGGGGGGGCGCCTTTCACTGCATGACCCAGCAGCAGCCGGAGCCGGCCGGCGATGCGTGAGGTCAGCTTCGCCGCACTCCAGCTCGCCCTGTCCGACGACGCGGCCGCCAACGTGGCCCGCGTCACCGCGCTCACCCGCGCCGCCGCCGCGCGTGGTGCCCAGGTGGTGCTGCCCCCGGAGCTCTTCGAGGGTCACTACTTCTGCCGGGAGCAGCGCCCCGAACACTTCGCGCGGGCCCAGCCGCTCGAGGGTCACCCCACGATCGCCCACTTCGCCGCGCTCGCCGCCGAGCTGGGCGTCGTCGTCCCGGTCAGCTTCTTCGAGGCGGCCGGCCCCGCCCACTACAACAGCGTGGCGGTCATCGACGCCGACGGGCGCGTGCTGGGGGTCTACCGCAAGAGCCACATCCCCGACGGCCCCGGCTACCAGGAGAAGTTCTACTTCCGCCCGGGCGACACGGGCTTCCGCGCCTTCGACACGCGCTTCGGGCGTCTGGGCGTGGGCATCTGCTGGGATCAGTGGTTCCCCGAGGCCGCCCGCGCCATGACCTTGCTGGGCGCCGAGGTGCTGCTCTACCCCACGGCCATCGGCAGCGAACCCGAGGAGCCGGACAACGACACCGCCGATCCCTGGCAGCGGGCGATGATCGGCCACGCGGTGTGCAACGCGGTGCCGGTGGTGGCGGCCAACCGCACCGGCGTCGAGGGCGGGCAGCGCTTCTACGGGCGCTCCTTCCTGGCCAACGCGCGGGGAGACACGGTGGCCGAGCTCGGCACGGACGACGAGGGCATCGCGATGGCGACCTTCGATCTCGACGCGCTCCGCACCGAGCGCGCCCACTGGGGCTTCTTCCGCGACCGGCGCCCCGATCTCTACTCCATCCTGTGCACCGCCGATGGGCGGCGCCCCACCGAGGAGGGCCGATGAGCCGCGACACCATCCCCGACCGCGTGCGCCACCACGCGCGCACCCGCGCCGATCGGCCCGCCTTCTACTTCCAAGATCAGGGCGGCGCGTGGCGACCGACCTCGTGGGGCGAGTACGGCGAGCGCGCGATGGACTTCGCGGGCGCCCTGCTGGCGCTGGGCTACGGCGTGGGGCAGGGCGTGGCGATCGTGTCCAACAACCGGCCCGAGTGGATCATCGCGGCGACCGGCGCGATGATCGCGCGCGCCGTGCCGGCGGGCATCTACCCCACGCTCACGCCCGATCAGGTGGCCTACGTCGCGCGCCACTGCGAGGCCAAGGTGGTGGTGGTCGAGGACGCGACGCAGTGGGCCAAGCTCGAGGCCGAGCGGGCCAACCTGCCGTCGCTCGAGCGCGTGGTGATGATCGTGGGCGCCGACGCCGTGAAGGACGCTCGCGTCATCGGCTTCGAGGCCTTCCTGGCCGGGGGGCGCGCGCACCGCGAGGCCGCCGAGGCGCGCTTCAGCGAGCTGCAGGACGAAGATCTCGGCACGCTGATCTACACGAGCGGCACCACCGGTCCTCCCAAGGGGGTGATGCTGAGCCACGCCAGCCTGGCGTGGACCTCGGCCACGGCGCGGCAGGTGGTCGGCGCCGATCCCGACGTCGACTGCATGGTCTCGTACCTGCCCCTCTCGCACATCGCGGAGCAGATGTTCTCGGTGCACCTGCCGGCGACCGCGGGCTACCCAATCTGGATCACCGACCGCTTCGACAAGCTGAAGGACACGCTCGTCGCCGCGCGGCCCACCCTGTTCATGGGGGTGCCGCGGGTCTGGGAGAAGTTCGGCGCGGCGCTCGAGAAGAAGCTGAGCGAGGCCACCGGGCTCAAGGCGGCCATCATCGCCTGGGCGCGGCGGGTCGGGACGCGCGCGGCCGACGACGTGGTGCGGCACGGCGCGCCGTCGGGCCTTCTGGGCCTGCAGTATCGGCTGGCCGAGAAGCTGTTCTACGGCAAGCTCCGCGAGCAACTGGGCCTCGATCGCCTGCGCGTCGCGGTCACGGGCGCGGCGCCGATCGGCAAGGACGTGCTGGCCTTCTTCCAGTCGCTCGGCATCCTCATCCACGAGGTCTACGGGCAGTCCGAGGACTGCGGGCCGACCACCTTCAACCAGCCCAGGCCCGGCAAGCGCAAGCCGGGCACGGTCGGCCTGCCCTTTCCGGGCGTCGACGTGCGCATCGCGGACGACGGCGAGATCCTCGTGCGCGGGCCCAACGTGTTCGCCGGCTACTACAAGGAGCCCGAGGCCACCGCCGAGGCGCTCTCGCCCGACGGGTGGCTTCACTCGGGCGACATCGGCGACTTCGACGCCGAGGGCTTCCTGCGGATCACCGACCGCAAGAAGGACCTCATCATCACCGCGGGCGGCAAGAACGTCGCCCCGCAGAACATCGAGAAGCTGTTGAAGGGCATCGCCGGCGTCGGGCAGGCGGTGGTGCTGGGGGATCAGCGCAAGTACCTGACCGCGCTGCTCACCATCGACGCCGAGGCGGGCCCGGCGGTGGCGCAGCAGCGGGGCTGGCCGACGGAGCCGGCCGCCCTCGCCGAGCACCCCGAGTTTCAGGCCCATGTGCAGCGCGGGGTCGACACGGCCAACGCCGAGCTCGCGCGCTACGAGCAGATCAAGCGCTGGCGCCTGCTGCCGGTCGACTTCAGCGTCGAGGGGGGCGAGCT
>CALBMW010000886.1 GCA_937896275.1 uncultured Myxococcales bacterium | reverse complement strand
CCGCCCCCACCGCGGACGCCGCCCCCACCGACGCGGCGTTGCCCGACGCCGCCCCCGCCGACGCAAGCGACGCCGACGCGAGCCCTGCCGACGCAAGCGATGCCGACGCGAGCCCCGCCGATGGGGGCACCGACGCCGCGCCAGACACCGCGATGGACTCGGCGCTACCAGACGCCACCAAACCCGACGCCCGCCCCGCCGACGCGCAGGTCGACGCTGAACTGGACGCTACTCCCGACACCACGCCACCCGACGCCGCCCCGGCCGCCGAGGAGTGCAACGGCCTCGACGATGACCTCGACAACCAGACCGACGAGGCGCCCGGCGGCGGCCCCCTCGTCCGCGAATGCTACAGCGGGCTCGCCGAGACCCGCGACGTCGGCCTGTGCGCGCACGGCGCCCAGACCTGCGTCGCCGCCGGCTGGACCGCGTGCGACAGCGAGATCCTCCCGAACGCCGAGCGTTGCGACGAGGAAGACCACGACTGCGACGGCGACCCCTACAACGGCTTCGCCGTCGCCGAGGCCCCCATCGGCGAGAACTGCGTCCTCCCCGGCCTCTGCGCCGCGGGCGTGGTGGTCTGCAACGAGGCCGGCGACGCCGCCGAATGCACCGCCGCGCCCATCGCCGAGACCTGCGACGGCATCGACGAGGACTGCGACGGCACCATCGACGAGGGCCACGACACCACCGACCCCGACGGCGACGACGTCCCCACTTGCCGCGACAACTGCCCCTCAATCCCCAACCCACTCCAAAGCGACTGGGACGGCGACGGGGCAGGCGACGCCTGTCAGCCCCTCGGCGAGTTCTGCGCGGCACACGCCGACAGCCCAGCCAAGCCGCTGCGACCATACCTACGGGCCAGCGATAGCGTCTTCCGAGCCTGCCCCTTCGCCTGGGAATACCTGGAGGACTTCGAGCCTCGGGAGGGCGGGCCCCTGCCCGGCCTCGAGCTCGTTGGCGGCTTCCTTTCCGAAGCCGGCGAAGACACCCAGTCGGTGGACCTCGACGACGGCGTGGAGGACGACTGCGGCAACGATGGCCGCGCCTATCAGGCGAACGCCGAGCTGCTCACGCTCCGATTCGCCTCTCCACCCCTCCCGGCCCTGCCCACGCACGTGGCGGTCACCATCACGGCGTTCCGTGAACAGCAGGACATCCTCGCGTTCGGCGCCGGAGGCCGGGTGGTCGCGCAGGCCCGCCCGACGGTCTGGGAAGACCTCGAGGACATGGATCGCTGTCCGAACGGGCGCACGGCCACGGATCGCCAGTTCGCCGTCGCCCACCCGCAGGGCATCCGTGAGATCCGGGTCCCGGCGAGCGGGCCGGTCGCGATCGACCATGTCTTCTGGGCTTTCGACAACTGCCCGGGTCTCAACAACGGCAACGAGGACACCAACCTCGACGGCGTCGGCGACGCCTGCGAACCCGAGGACCAAGGCGCGTGTCAGGACCCGGCCCGCTGGACCCCCGCGCAAGCGATCTGGGTCATCGCCGATGGCGAGGCGCGGGCCTACACCATCGGTGGCCTCGCATCGGGGCTGGCCGTGGCGCGCGTCGATGCGACGGGACTTCGAGGCGGGCGCGCGCTGCCTGGGGGCTTGGAGGCGATTCTGCACTCGACGCGGCGGCTCTTCCACGTGAGCCTCGTGCACGGAGAGGTGCTCGCCACCGCGGAGGTGGGTCAGGCGGACGCGCTGATTCACACCTTCACGCTCGCCCCGAGCGGCGGTCGCCTCGCTGTGCACTTCACGACCGTTGGGACCGAGCAGATCGGCGTCTGGGACGTCGCGGGCCTGCAGCCCGTGGACATCGATCGCGCGGCGCGGACCACGCTCCTCGCGCCGAACACCCGCGGCCTCGCGCTCACCGACGATCACCGCCTCTTCGTGAGTGGCATCGAGGACTTCGAGCTGTCTCGCTTCGACCTGGACTCGGACACCCCGGACGCCCGCGGCACCGAGCATCGGGCAGAGGCCGGGGGAGAGCACCCCGGGGTGCTCTCGCTCAGCCCCGACGGCGCGGCGCTCTTCGCCGCCTGGGGGCCGGTCCCGGAGCCCGGGGTGCGACAGTTCCAGGTCTGGCGCCACGACCTCGTCGACGGTCAGGCCCCCGAGGCCATCAACCTCACTCCCGCGGCGATTGGCAACTTCGACAGCACCCGGGTGGAGGCCATCGAGGCGCTCGACGCCGAGACTGCGCACGCGCTCCTCTTCGTGAGCGGGGGAGAGCAGACCATCGAGGAGCTGCAGGGCCTCGACTTCTCGGAGGACGCGCCGGCGAGGGCCTGGCGGTCGGTGCTCCACGACGGCCCGAACGCGCCGCGATACTCGCTCGGCACCTTCGGTGGGCGCGCCCTGACCCTCGCCACTCAGGGTGGGGCGGGCGGGCTTCAGGTCCACGAGGCCGGCGGTGGGGAGCTCGCCTCCGGCCGCTTCGAGCGTGTAAGCGGCGTCTTCGCCTCTCGCTCGGTGGACCTCGAGACCTGCAACGGCGTCGATGACGACTGTGACGGCGAGGTGGACGAGGGATTCCGGGTCGATGAGGCGTGCGTTGCGCCCGGACGCTGCGGGGCCGGCGTCCGGGTGTGCCACGAGGGGGGGGCACGTTGCGACAGCCTTGCGGCCGCGGGCCCGGAGACCTGCAACGGGGTGGACGAGGACTGCGACGGCTCGGTGGACGAAGGGGTGGAGGTGCTCCTCGAAGGGGCATCGATCAACGGTGAGTTCTCCGATCAGCCGCGCGTCGCCTGGAACGGCGCCGAGCTCGGTGTGGTCTGGCGGGATCGCAGCCGCGGCGCAGGCGAGGAGGTCTTGATCCGCCGTTTCGACCTGAACCTGTTTCCGAGCGACGCGCAGCGGGTCGACGAACGGGAGATCGAAGCGCCGGAGCGGTGGCCGGACATCGCGTGGGCGGGTGGCGTCTGGGGGGTGGTTGGCCTCGACACTAGCGAGGGCGGAGGTGCGGCGAGCCGGGGCTCCATCCATCGTTTGAACCCTGACCTCACCCGCCTGTCGGGCGAGCACGTGGGTTCGAGAACCATCCCGTCCATCACCGCTCTGGTCGACCGCTTCCATATCCCCTATACAGCAAACGACGTCGGGGATGAGGGCGGCTACCTCTTCGTGCGGTGGTTCTCGGCGGCCACCGGCGAGGTGGTCGAGCAGTTTGGGGTCCTCGGCTCGGCCTTGGGCTGGCGCGGGCGCCTCGCGGGTCTGGCGGTCAACGGCGCGGGCCTGGTCGCCGGCGAGGCGCCTCAAGGGATATTGTTGAACCGCATGGTGACTGGCGTAGAGCGAATCCCCCCGCCCGCTCGCCTCTTCGGCCCGGGCACGTTGAGCCCCGCGCTGGCCTACGATGCGGCCGCTGAGCGACCCATCATCGCGTGGGCCGATCCCCAGGGCGTCTCGCTTGCGGCGCTCCAACCCAACGGGCTCGCCTTCGAGCGTGACGGCTGGCGGCTCGGCCCCGCCGGAGCGGCGGAGCCCACCGTCGCGGTCGGCCAGAACGAGTACCTCGTCGTCTACACCCACGCGGGCCGCCTCTGGGCCTCACGGGTCTCGAAGGCCAGCCTCGAGGTGCGCGCGAGCGGCCCGCTGACGGCCCTGCCCGGCGTAGCCAGCCAGCCTCAGCTAATCGCCACCATCCCGGGCACCTACGCCCTGGTCTGGACCCACACTCCACCGGGGAGCTCCCCCCAGGCCCGGATCACCGTCGGCCCTATCGGCTGCGAGTTCCAGGCTCCGTAGCGGTCATCTCCGGGCGACGACTGCCGCGAGAAGTGCCTGGCACTTCTTCTGGCACTTCTTCTGCCGGCAGCACCTCTTCGGGCGGGCTGGAGTGGGGCGCCGGTTCGGCGCGCTGGGTGAAGGCGGGGAGTGTGGCGAGCCGGATGCCGCCCGACCGGCTCCGCGAGGGGCTGCGAGAATGACGGGCCGGGGCCGTACGTGGTAAATGAGTATGTTCGACCCCTGGTTGCGTGGTTCCGACCCCTGGTTGCGTGGTTCCGACCGCGATGTAAACGACCGCCACGCCCAGCAGGGCGCCCCCTCCACCATCGCCGCCCCAAAGAGGAAGCCCGGCAAGTCGCCGCGGCAAGGCACGAGAGCCGGGGGTCGCGCGGAGTCTGGGTTCGCGACGCGCGCGCCCTCGACCGGGCGCGCTGCGGCAGCACGGCAGGGGAGGGCGGAACCATGGCCTTGGCCTCGGCCGCGCGCCGGGCACCGCACTCGGTTCGGACTGCGCGAACGCTCAGAAGAACGGATTGAGTCGCACCAGGTGGCCCGTCCACCAGGGCACGGGCCTCGACGCCGGGGCCTCGCCTCCCGCCGATTGGCTCCACGCGGCCGCGCCGGCCAGCTTCAGGCGCCCCATCGTGTGTTGCAGCCTCAGCGCGAACCACGCCAGCGTCGTGCCGGTCAGCGCCGTGGTGGGCGCGCTGTCCAGGGCGGCGAGGTCCGTGGCGTCGACCGCGAGCGTGATGGTCAGGGTCCGGGCGCTGTGAGCCTGCACGGTGGCGGTCAAGGTCGTGGCGGCGCGCCGCGCACGGAGCAGCCCGGACGTTGCGTCGGCCTCGATGTCGACCACCTCGACCTCGACCGTCCGCAGATCGGCGGCGAAGGCGTCGAGCGCCTCGCGCGGCGTCCCGTCCACGGCCAGGGTGAAGCGGCAGAAGCGCCTTAGGCGAAAGCGCAACACGAAGGGGGCGAAGAGCACCAGCAGCAAGGTCGCGGACATGACCGCGCCGATGATGAAGAGCGGCAGCTCCTCGCTGGTGGACATGGGGCACCTCCGGCCGGCGGACGCGGCAGGGTGTCACACCGACGGCCTCCGGGTCACGCGATCGTGGGCTCCCTTGTCGGGCTGACCGCTGGCGGCCGAGCGTTGCGGGCGGCCGAGCGTTGCGGGCAGCCGAGCGTTGCGGGCAGCCGAGCGTTGCGGGCAGCGCCTCCCATGAACCGACCTTCGGCCCGAGCGGAGCGAACGCCCAATCGACTCGGTCTCGTCCTCGGTGCGGCCGCGCGGTGGACTCTCCCACAGCGGGTACGACCCCGCACCGTCAGGCGCGAGGTCGAACTTGGCGTGGTGCTGCTACGCCAGGCTGTCCGTCCCTCGGCCGTGCGCGTCCTCCTTGTCGCGCGCCGGCATCTGGGTTCGATAGGCTTGCACCTCGCGCGCGCGCCGGCTGATGGCGGTGGCCGCCATGGCGCGCTCGCCGTAGCTCATGTGTCCCGTCAGCACCAGATACCGGGTCAGCGCGTCGGGCGCCGTATGACTCAGAAAATCCTGGGCCTCCGCGTCACGTTCCTTCACCTCCGTAGCCACCGCGGCAGACCGCGCGGACTGGCCAACTGCCACGTCGTCCAGGTGGCGCTGCAGCCGGGCCTGGAACGCCAGCTCACCCAACTGCCGGTGCGTCGATGTTCCTCCGATGTTCATGCTCGGCCCTCCTTTACGGGCATCTGCCTGCTAGATCGTCCATCGAGGCCCCAACGTGAGCCGAGCGCGAGGCACGGATAACCCGCCACCGGGCCGGGGTTGAGGCGCCCACGCAGGGCGCGACGGCCGTACCTAGGATCGACTGCGGCGCGCGCGTGTTGGGCCAGCGACTTACCAGGGCCCGCGGCGTTGGCGCGACGAGGGCAACGCTTGGGGGCTGCCGCACGACGTGCGGACCGATGACGACACAGGGTGGACCGGCGTCGGTTGGCGAGGCGGCGCCGCCGGTCGCGGAGCGATGGTTTGGAGGGGACTCTCGGGGCGTTGGAAGGGGAACCCCGCCGCGAGGGCGGGGTCGGGCTCAGCCCTGGTTGTCGTGATGCATCTCGCGCTCGTACGCCGTGCGGAACGCCTTCGAGGCCGCCTCGCCGGCCTCGTGCGCGGCCTCGCGAACCGCGGGGGGCAGCGCCCGCACCCGGTCGACGCCCCCTCGGACGCCGCCCGCCAGCTTCTCGCGGGTCTCACGGCCCGACTGGGGCGCCGTCAGAAGGGCCACGCCCGCACCCATCGCGGCGCCGGCCAGGAACGCCATCCAGATTCGCGCGTCATCCATGCTTCACCTCCTCCTCGAATCGCTCGCCCCCCCGCGGGGGCGGCTCCGTTGTCATGTCGGTCCCGGCGCCATCGCCGTCACTGGACGCTCGCGCCGTTCGCCACGTCCGGACAGCCGCCACGACGGCCGGCACGACCGCCGCGCTGACGGCGTCCATCTGGCGCACGCGCGTGTCGATGCGCTTGACGGTGTGGCTGAGCCCGGTGACGGCCTCGATCATCTGGGAGAGCGCCGGGCGCCCCTCCTCGACGGCCTCGGTGAGCGTGTCGACCCGTTTGAGCACCCGCCGGACGTCGTGCACCAGGCCGCCGAAGTCATCGGCCAAGTGTTCGAGCCGGTTTTCGGCCACCGCGAGGGTGCGGCGGAACTGCACCAGCACCGGGATGACCAGCCCCACGACCAGCGCGAGGAGCACCACAAGGATCACGCCGAGGGTCAGGGCCAGGGTCTCGTTCATCGCAGCCTCCCTGAGCGGACACGGCAATGCATGGCAGGTGCCAGCGTCGCCGTCGTGTCGCCGCCGCTGTCCGCCGCGCGCCCCGTTGCGGGCTCGCCGCGGTCGGGTCACCGCAGGGGATCATCGCGGCCGCGTGGTGGATGGGTGACACCGCCCGATCCGGGCGCAGCCGCGGCGTCCTGTTGCGCGCGGTCACGCCCTTTGGCACCGTGCGCGCAATGCGCCATCCGGTCCTCGCACTGCTCGGGATGTTCACGGTCGCCGCCTGCGACGCGCCGCGGCCGCCTGCCGCCGCCCCCGTCTCCGATGCGGCGACCGCTCCGGTGGCGCCCGGCCCGCTCGCCCCGGTCGATCGCCTCGACGGCCCGCCCGCGCTCCTGCTGATCGACGATCCGCTCTCGCCCCTGCTGGGGTGGCTGAGCCGCGCCGACGTCGGGGCCGCCTTGGCGGGATCCGATCTGCGCGCCTTCGTGCGGGGCGGCGGCCTCGACGCGGCTCTGTTGGATCCGGGCGTGCTGGCGCTGGGCCTCGCGGCGCAGCGCGAGGTATTGCCCGATCGCCTGATCCTGGTGGGCGATCCCGGCGCGTTGCCGGCGGCGGCCGGCTGGGTGAAGGCCCTCACCGGCGAGCCGGGTGCGGATCTCACCGCCCCGCGCGTTACCGCTCATCTGCGCTTCGCCACCGTCGACGCCGCCGCGGCAGCGCTCGACGGCGTACGTGGGCTCCTGGGCGGCTCGGCCGTCGAGCCGGATCGCGCGCATGCCTCGACGCGCCTCGGCGCGCTGGCCGGCGAGGCTCTCGAGGCCTGGCTGCCCGACCCCGCGACGCGCGCTCGGGCGGCCGCGCTGTCGATCGCGGTCGACGCCCGGCTGCAGCAACGCTGGCTGGCGCTCGCCCTGGGTGAACCGCTGCCCCGGCCGACCTCCGAGCCGCCCGGTGCGCTCGCCGCGCGGTCTCGGCCGGGCGGCCCCGCCGCGCTCCTGACCGTCGGCTCGCCGGAGC
>CALBMW010000885.1 GCA_937896275.1 uncultured Myxococcales bacterium | reverse complement strand
GGTCGCGGTGAGCGCGAAGGCGGCCGTGGGTGCCACGTCGGCGGTCACCCGCGCCCAGCCGGTCAGGCGCCCCGCTCCGACGCGCGCGTCCAGATCCCGCAGGCTCCACGTCAGTGACGCCGGGTCCAGCGGATCGCCCGACACGACCAGCCGCCCCGCGAGCGTGCCCGCGCGCAGGGGCGCGAGCGGCAGCGTCGGCAGGCTGCCGGCGAGCGGCCCCACCGCGAAGGGCGCCAGATCGCCCGCCAGCGCCAGGTGGCGCGTCCCGTGATCGATCGCTCCGGCGCCGTCGAAGCGCGCCGCGCCGAGCGTCACGTCCAGATCGAGCACCGTGGTCCGCCCCGGCTCCACGCGCAGCGCAGCCCGCGCGAGCAGCGGCTCGGCCGCGCCCTTTCGGAGAACGGCCGAGTCGATGTCGAGGGCCGTCAGATCCACCGCGCCGTCCACCCGCACGGCGCCGCGCGGATCGCCCACCGCCGTCGCGCTGAGGGTGCCGCCCCCCCGCAGCGCCCAGGCCTCGGGCACCCGCACGTCGGCCTCGTCGAGTCGCGCCGTCAGCCGAAGATCGAGCGCGTCGGGCGCGCCGCGGGCGTGCAGGGTCAGCTCGGCCTGCCCGCCGAAGGCCAGATCGGGCGGGATGGCCGCGCGCACGCCGGGCAGGATCTTCACGAGCGCGTCGATGGCGAAGCGGCCCGTGCCCCCCTCGAGTCGGTAGCGGGGCGCGGCGAAGTGCTCGATCTCGCCGCTGACCGCCAGCGCGAGGGGGCCGATGGTGGCCCGGAGCTGCTGCACGCTGACCGCGTCGCTCTCGCGGTGGGCGCGGGCGTGGACGTCCAGCGCCACGCCCGCCGGCTTGTCGATGAGGCCCGGCCAGAGCACCCGCGCGCCCCCGAGATCGATCCGCGCCTCCACATCCTGCGCCCGCAGCGTGCCGCCGCCCGAGGCGCCGATCACCACCGGCCCCGCCAGATCCGCGCCCGCCGGCAGCCAGCGCCGCAGATCCGGCAGGTGCGCCAACAGCCGATCCAGCGCCAGACCCTCGCCGCGCACGGCCAGCCCGTCGAACACCGGCCAGCCCAGCATGAAGCCGCTCAGGTGGCCGCGCGCGACGATCCGCATGTCGTCGATCGCCACCACGACGTCGTTCAATTCCAGCGTGCTGCGCCCCAGATCGAGGTCGAAGCCCGGCTCGACGTGCAGGTGGAAGGGTGCGCCGCCGCCCACCACCAACGCCGTGACGTCGAGGCTGCCCTGAACGCGGGTGCGCCCCGCCCGCGCGAGCGGATCGCGCACCTCGAGATCGGCGGTGAGCCGCGCGCTGTCGATGCGCACCGGCGCGGCCTCGCCCAGGTAGGGCGCCAGCCGCGACAGGTCGAGATCGGTGGCCTTCAGGCGCAGGCGCTCCACGGGCATCGGCCCCTTGCGGCCGATCGGCACCGGCCCGAAGCGCAGCCCGATCTCGAGGTTGGGCTCGGCCGACAGCGCCGCGGCCGACACGGTGAGGTCGATGGGGCTCACCAGCGCCACGTCGCGCAGGCCGAGGGCGATGTGATCGATGCGGGCCACCACGGGCGCCCCACCGGTGGCCTCGTCGCGCAGCTCCACCGACGCGTCGCGCAGCGCGACCTCGGTCAGCCGCACGTTCTCGAGGAAACGCCGCACCTCCGGCCGCATGGGGCTCTTCGGCGCGCCCGCCTTGGGTGGGCCGCGGCGCCATCGGTCGATCACGTCGGCGTAGGCCAGCGTGCCGTCGGGGCGCCGGACCAAGGTCACGCGCAGGCCGTCGAGCGAGAGGCCGGTGACCCGCACGTCGGTGCCGGCGGAGCGCAGCGCGTCCCACAGCGCGACGCGCACCTGCACCCGGTCGAGGC
Organism: uncultured Myxococcales bacterium; assembly: GCA_937896275.1. Lineage (GTDB taxonomy): Bacteria > Myxococcota_A > Bradymonadia > UBA7976 > UBA1532 > JACKDN01. The sequence goes on along the minus strand of CALBMW010000885.1, from coordinate 5,643 downwards.
GCAGCAGCGGCGGATCGCCGGCCCGGGCGCCGTGCACCACCACGTCGCGAAGCTCCGCGCCCAGCTCGGGCCAGAGGGTGGTGCGGACGGCGCCGATCTCGATGGTGCGCCCCAGCCGATGCTCGGCCACCGGGAGCCATCGGGTCTTCTCGACCTCGAGCGCCTGGTCCAGATCGAAGAGCAGCGCGAAGGCGACGCCCGCCGCGGTCACCGCCACCAGCAGCAGCAACGCGACCCGTAACGCGCTCCGCAATGCCCGGCGAGCGCGGGAGCGGCGGGGGGGCGGGTCGGTGGCGGGGGACGGCATGGGCGGCAGTATAGTCCCTCGCCCGATCGTCGCTTGCCTGGGCGGGATGGCGGGCCGATGATGGGCCGATGCGCAGACTGTCCATCTTGCTGGCGACCGCCACGCTCACGGCCTGTGGCGGCCACGCTTCGCCCGCCGGCCCCTGGGCCACCTTCAACGGGGCCGATCAGCCGCTCGTCGGGCGCGTGTGGTCGGCCGACCGGGACGCCTTCCTCGACACCGATGACCTCATCGACGCGCTGGCCGGGACCGACGTCGTCGTCCTGGGCGAGAAGCACGACAACCCCGATCACCATCGCCTCGAGGCCTGGATCCTCGAGCGGCTGCCCACGCTGGGAGCGGTCGCCTTCGAGATGCTCGACGAGGACGACGCCGAGCCCCTCGCCAAGGGCCCGAACACCGCGGCCGAGCTGGCCACGGCGGTCGGGTGGGAGGACTCGGGCTGGCCGCACTTCGTGATCTACGAGCCGGTCTTCGCGGTGGCCCTCGCGCGCGCCGCGCAGCTCGTGGCGGCCCACCCCAGTCGCGGGCGCCTGCGCGACATCATGAAGAAGGGCCTGCGGCTCGATCCGCTGCTGAAGCTCGATCCGCTCAGCCCCGACGAGGGGGCGCAGCTCGAGCAGGAGATCCGCGAGACGCACTGCGGCTATGCGCCCGAGAAGATGATCGGCCCCATGGCCGACGCCCAGCGCTTCAAGGACGCCTGGATGGCCGCCCGCGCCGTCGAGGTGCCGGCCCCCCGCGTGCTGTTGGCGGGCGCCGGGCATGCGCGACGCGACATCGGCGTGCCCCTCTACCTGCGCCGTCAGGGCGCGGGCCGGGTGCTCAGCGTGGCCTTCGTCGAGGTGCGGGCCGGTGTCGACGCACCCGGCGCCTACCAGCCCGAGCGCTTCGACTTCGTGTTCTTCACGCCCCGCCTCGAGGACGCCGATCCTTGCGAGCGTTTTCGGTCCCAGCTCGAGCAGATGGGCGCCATGCACGCGCCGGCCGGCCCATCGGCCACCCCGGGGGCCGCCGACGCCGTGCCCACGGCCCGCCGATGCACGGTGTATCGAGCGGGTAACGCCGAGGTGTCGCGCGAGGCCGCCGGAGAGACCGCCGTGGGCGACGCTTCGACCACCGCCATCGTGATCGTGACCGAGGACGTGGCGGCCGAGGTGCCCGACGACGGGGTCGAGGCGGCCTGCGCGGCGCGGGCGGCCGAGCGCTGTGGGGCGCAGACCGGCCCCGACGCGTGCCGCTTCGAGGTGCACGCGGCCGAGCCGGGTGGCTGGGACGCGGCGCGGCCTCTCGGGGCGACCGAGTGACGCGACCAAGGCCTCACGCGCTCCGGCGATCGGATCCGAAAGTGGATCGCGGGGGCCCGTGAGGTAACTGTCTCAGTCCTGCTCACCCTCGGTGAGCGCGTGGTGCCGAAGCACCAGCACCGGCCGGTGTGACAACCTCAGCACGCGCTCCGCCACCGAGCCCAGCAGCAGCCGCGGCAACCCCGAGCGCCCGTGCGACGGCATGATCACCAGATCGACGTCCAGCTCGTCGGCCAACTCGGCGATCTCGCGACCGGGATCGCCGAAGCGCACGTGCAACTGCATGTCCTCGTACGGAAGATCCTTGTGAAGCGCCTCGACGACGTTCTTGCGGCGCGTCGCCTCGTCGACGTCGCCCCAGATCACGCCGGGGGTGTTGGGCGTCATGGGTTGAAGGATGTGCGTGACGTGCACGCGTCTCGCGTCACCCGTGAAGGCGACCGCCTCGCGCACCGCGGCTTTGGCGGCCGCGGAGAAGTCGACCGGCACCAGCACGATTCGGGGGTCTCGCCAGGTCATCGCTCACCTCCTCGGTCCGAGGCGAAGAGCCAGCAATCATGGTGCCACGGGGAGGGCGCGCCGCCCGGTGGGCGCCGTCACCAGTCGGTGACGTGATCGTCGGATTGCTCCGCCCCGCGACCCGTCCCGCCCGCGCGGCATCCCTTCGCCCATGATCCGTTTCATCCTCACGGTCGCGCTCCTCTCGCCCGCCTGCTCCGCGCCGCCGACCGATCCGGCCGCGGACATCGCTGCGTCGGCCGCGGGCTGCCTGCGCTCCGCCCAGCGCTGCCGCCTGGGCGGTGGCGCCCTCGGTGTCTGCGAGAAGCGCCCCTCGCCGATCGACGGTGTGGCCTTCGCGTGCACGCCGCAGCACTGAGAAGCTCTGATTCCTGATACGCGCCGCCGGCCGCCGGCAGTGCTTGCCCCGCCGGTCGGGACGCGGTACGCCCACCGTCGAGCCGCCCGGAGGACCCCGCATGCGACACGCCCGCGCCCCGACCCTCGCGCTGACCGTCAGCCTGGCGCTGCTCACGGGCTGCGTGCGCCAGCGCACCTATGACGCGCTCCAGGCGCGCCACGACGCGCAGTCGGCGAGGGCGTCGGAGCTCGGGGCTGCGCTGGCGACCGAGAAGCTTCGCGTCGACACATTGCAGGCGGAGCGCGATCGGCTCGCGCAGCACCTCGCCGAGATCAGCCAGCAGCGGACCACCCTCCTGAAGGATCAGTCCCAGCTCGAGGCGTCGATCTCGGACATGCAGCTCGCGCTCACCGAACTCGACCGTCGCAAGAAGGCCGCCGAGGCGCGGGTCGCCGAGTTTCGCCGGCTGCTGGAGCGCTTCAAGCCGCTGATGGACGCCGGCCGCCTGCGCGTGAAGATCGTCGGCGGTCGCATGGTGGTCGAGCTGCCCACGGACGTGCTCTTCGCGTCGGGCCACGCCAAGCTGTCCAAGGAGGGCAAGCAAGCGATCGTCGAGGTCGCTCAACTGCTCACGACGCTCGCCGAGCGCCGCTTCCAGGTCGAGGGCCACACCGACAACGTGCCGATTCGAAACAGGAGGTTCCGATCCAACTGGGATCTGGCGCAGGCCCGCGCCCTGACCGTGGTGCACACGATGATCGAGGCCGGCATGCCCCCTGAACGCCTCAGCGGCGCCAGCTTCGGCCAGTTCGATCCCGCCGCCCCGAACGACACCGACGAAGGCCGCCGGGCGAACCGCCGCATCGAGATCGTGGTCGTGCCGGATCTGTCCACGCTGCCCGGCTTCGAGGAGCTGGAGCGCTACGGCGGGTCGATCTGAACGCGTCCCGGGGCGGCACGGGCGTCGAGCCGCGGTGGTCGTCCGGGCGCTCGTGGGAGGGCCTCGGACGGGCCCGGCCGCGACCTGATGCGCAAAAGACTTGGGTAGATCGGCCCGCGAGTCGTAGGGTTGCTGCGTCAGCGCATTCCCGGGGCGAGCCATGACCGACGACGGACGCGAGCCGGAGGCCCGTCGCCACCGCATTCTGGTGGTCGACGACGAGCGCCAGACGGTGAGCGCGGTGAAGCACCTTCTGCGGCGCCAGTATGAGGTGCTGGGGGCCACGCGCGCGAAAGAGGGCCTCGTGCTTCTCGACGACGGGCCTGTGGCGGTGGTGCTCTGCGACCAGCGCATGCCCGAGATCACCGGTGACGCGTTCTTCGCCGAGGCCCGTCGACGCCACCCGAACACCATCAGGATCCTGATCACGGCCTACGCGGACATCCGGGCGCTGGTGCGCACGATCAACGACGGTCACATCTTTGGCTACGTCGCCAAGCCATGGAGCCCCGAAGAACTCGAGCACATGGTCGCCCGGGCGGTCGAGCACCACGAGGCCTTGGAGTCCAACCGCCTGCTCCTGCTCCACACCGAGGAGCTGAACCGGAAGTTGTCGAAGGCCAACGATGAGCTGCGCGCCTTCACGCACGTCGTGGCGCACGACCTGAAGGAGCCCCTGCGGACCATCGCCGCCTACACGCAGTTCTTGCGCTCGGATCTCACGCCCCGCCGGGCACGGACGGCGAGACCTACATCGTCGGCATCCAGCGCTGCGCCGAGCACCTGCACACCCTCATCGACGACCTCATGCACTTCACCGAGCTCGACCACGTGGACGGCGCGCGGGAGCCCACCGATCTCGACTGGGTCGTGCGGCGGTCGCTCGAAATGCTCGAGGGCGCGATCTACGACGCGCGCGCGGTGATCGACGTCGCGCCCGGCCTGCCCTGCGTCATGGGCGACGCGGGCCGCCTCGCGCTGCTCTTCCAGAACCTGGTGTCCAACGGCATCAAGTTCAACCAGAGTGAGCGCCCGGTCGTCGAGATCGGCGTGGCCGACGAGACCGACGGCTTCGTGCGCCTCTTCGTCCGCGACAACGGCATTGGCATCGCCAAGGATTACCAGACCCAGATCTTCGAGATCTTCGAGCGCCTTCACAGCCGCACCGAGTACCCGGGCACCGGCGCAGGGTTGGCGATCGTCCGGCGCATCGTGGAGCTCTACGGGGGCACCCTGCAGGTCGACTCCACGCCCGGGCAGGGTGCCACCTTCCACCTGACCTTGCCGCTGGCTGAACGACCCACGTGACCGCCGAGGCGCTCGCCGCTGCGCTGAGACGGCACCTCGAGGCCTCGTTGGGGCGACCCGCCACGGTCGAACGCCTGTACCCCGTCGTGACGCGCCACCTGCCGATCGAGGGGGCCGAGGCGGGCAGCGCGTGGTGCCCACCCATGTGCGCGCTGCGCGTCGCGGGGGCGCTCGGGCTGCCGCACGAACAGGCGCTCGCCTTCGCGGTCGCCGGAGCCTGCTACTTCTCGGCCGCCGACGTGGCCGACGACGTGGCCGACGGCGATCTGCGGCGCACGGCGGGCCTCGACCTGAACGACGCTTGCCGCCTGCTGTTCCTCGTGGACGCGGCCCTCACCGCGCTGCCCGGCACCGGCGCCGACGATCGCCTGGCCCTGATGCGCCTCTTCGCGCTGCGCGGCCTGTCGATGGCCGACGGGCAGGAGGACGATCTCGAGGGGACCGACGCTCTCGATGCGGCCGATCCGCGGGACATCTCGCTCCGCAAGACCGGGGGCGAGTACGCCGTCTTCCTGGCCGGGCCCGCTCTGCTGGCGGGGCGCGATCCGGCCCCCTGGGCGGCCTTCGGCGAGGTACTCGGCGGCCTGTTACAGACCCTGACCGACTTCTTCGACCACTTCCTGCAGCCCAGCAGCGACGACTGGGTGGCGGGCAAGCCGACCTTGCCCTTGCGCAACGCCCTGGCGAACCCCGTCCACGGCCCCGCGGTGCGCGCGCTGCTGGCGGGCGACCGGCACGCCGGTGATCGTGCGGCCAGGGCGGCCTGGCACCTCGTGCAGGCGGGCGCGGGCGACGCGATGCAGGCCCTGCTCGAGTCGTGGGGGGGTCGCCTGGGCCGCGCCGCCGAGCACGCGGGCGGGCCGGAGATCCTCACCACCCTCGCCGAGGAGTGTGCCCAGTTGGTATGTGCCACTCTCGCTCA
>CALBMW010000884.1 GCA_937896275.1 uncultured Myxococcales bacterium | reverse complement strand
GCCGCGCTCCCGCGCCCGGTGAGGCGCCGCGCCCGCACGCGCCTAGCTTGACCGTCAACGGCGCACCTGCGACAACGACAGGCGGAGCGGCGCGCATCGCGCGACTCCAGCGTTTGGGGGGGCCATGACCGACAGTCCGAACCGCGACAGTCCGAACCGAGACACTCCGAAGCGAGGCAGCGGGACCATCCCGAGCAGCGTGCGCATCCACACCTACTCGCCCGTCATCTTCCTCTACCCCTCGCTGCTGATGAGCCTCATCTGTGGCCTCTGGGTGTCGATGGGCGACGCGACGAGCGCCGCACCCGGCTCGTCGGGCATCACCTTCACGGTCGTGTTCTTCTTCAACCTGTCGATCATCGCCTTCGACTACACGCGCCTGACGTCGGTGGTGGTGCTGCTGGTGCTGGTGATCCTCGGGCTGGTGGGGGTCATCTACCCGGGCTTCCGAGAGGCGCTCGGGAACCTGCTGAATCACAAGATGTTCATGGACGCCGTCTTCTACTGGGTCTGGGCCCTGGGCCTCGGCATCGTGCTCTTCGGGACCATCCTCAAGACGCGCTTCAACTTCTGGGAGCTCAAGAACCAGGAGCTGCTGCACCACCACGGCGTGCTCGGCGACCTCGAGCGGTGGCCGGCGCCCAACATGCGAATCTCGAAAGAGATCAGCGACGTGCTGGAGTTCGCGTTGCTGCGGTCGGGGCGTCTGGTGCTGGTCCCACGGGGAGAGCAGCGCGCGATCGTCATCGACAACGTGCCCAATATCAATCGGATCGAGAAGCAGATGCAGGACATCCTCGGGACCCTGAGGGTCATCGACGGCGACTGAGGATCGGGGCCGCGGTGCGGGTCGGGGCGACCCGGGGGAGAAATGCCGAGCATCCTGCTGATTACCTCTGATGGCGGCGCTCGAGCGGGACTGACGGCGATCTTTACGATGGCTGGCTGGCGGGTCTCGGACGTGCCGACCGGAACCATGGGCATCCAGGCCATCAAGGGCGGCACACCCGACGCCCTGGTCATCGATCACACCCTGCCCGACTTCGACGGCCTGACCATCATCGGCGACACCCGCCGGCTCCTGCGTGGGCGCCCGATGGTGATCGCGACCCTGGTCGACAGCATCAGCCGCGAGATGGCCGTGCAGTACGTGCGGGCCGGCACCGACATCTTCCTGGCCAAGCCCATCGACGCGGCGGACGCCTACGCGCGCGTGGCCGGAAAGGTCGAGGGCGCGCCCGCCTTGGAGCCACCCGCGACGTCGAGCGATCCCCTGGCCAAGCCGGTGGTGCTGATCGCCAGCCCCTCGCTCAACGCGCGCGACACCGCGATCAAGGTGCTTTCGGACGAGTACGAGGTGCTTCACTTCGACGGGGCGACGCCGCCGGGGGGCGAGCGGAAGCTGGCCGCGGTGACGGTGCTGGACGAGGGGCTCCCGGGTGGCTTGGGCACCGTGGGCTCGGTGCAGGCGATGTTCGGCGAGTGCCCGGCCCTGGCGCTGGTCGGCCGGGGCGTCGAGGTCGGGCCGCCCTTCATGGCCACGATCGTGAAGCCCGTGAGGAGCACGCAGCTCGCCCGCTATGTGCGTGAGGCCACCGACCGCGTCGAGTTCGGCCTCAGCCCGATGGATCAGGGCGTGGTGCTGCGCCTGCGCGAGGGGTGGGAGAACCTGAGCGACGACCGCTTCGAAGAGGTGCTCGGGAAGGTGCGCGCGATCACGGGGCGGGTCGAGGGCTCCGGGCGCACGTGGTTCTGCCTGACCGGCCCCTATGTGGGCGCCAGCGCCCAGCGGGCGCGCATCCGCGCGATGATCGAGGCGATGAGCGTGGGCGAGCTGAAGGTCGGCCTGGTGACCAACCAGTCAAACACCGTGCGCGTCGCACACGACCACGGCGTGCACCCGGCGCTGGTGCACCAATCCACCACAGCCTTCATCAAGGCCGTGGGTGAGCTGGTCTAAGCGCTTCCCCACCGAATCCGGACCGCGCGCGGTGCCGAGCGCCGGGCGGCCGGCCGAGGCCACGGCGGGAGACCGGACGAACGTCGTCCTCATGGGCGCGGGTAGAAGGACAACGGCGCGGCACCGCCCTCGCTGACGGTGTAGTAGCCGCGGCCGTCGGCGGCGAAGCCGATCGCCTCCCCCTGCCCCTCGCGCGCGAGCGGCAAGGGGCACGGTTCACTGGCGAGCGCGCCGGCGATGGTCTCGCCGGGCCGGCGGCGCCAGAGGTAGGCGGAGCCGTAGGTGCGGATGGCGATGGCGTCGCCGGAGGGAGAGATGTCTCCGCCGGTGGTGGTGTTGCCGCCGCGCAGCGCGCCCTGTCCGAAGGTCAGCGACGCCACCTGCTCGAGGAGGAGGTCGCCCGCCGCCGAGAGCGGTGCGGCCGCCCGGAACACGGGCGAGACCCCGTCGCCCGACTTGACCACGATGTAGACGTCGTTCGTACGGGGATCGACCATCAGCGTCTCCGCGTCGTGTGGCCCGTCGGGGTACACCAGCGTGAAGATCTCGACGTCCCCGAGCATGACCGCGGGCGGCACGGCGGCGGGGACCACCTCGGGCTCCGCGACGCGGTAGATGCTCAGGCTGGCGCGGGCGCGCGCGTTGTCGCCGATGTCTCCGAGGTACAGATAGGAGAGGTCGGGGTCGGGGCCGGGCCCCACCGCCATGTCTTCCCAATCCCTGGGCCGCGGAGCGTCCAACATGAAGATGCCGAGCGCCTCGCCGGTGGGGCTGAGGGCAAAGACCCGGCTGGTGTCGCCGGAGTCGTTGTGGACCCACAGCACGTTCGCGTTGCGCCTGCTCTGGGCGATGCCGCTCGCCTCGGTCACCGCGGGATCGAGCACGTTGCCCGCCAGCATGGGCGCGCCGTAGGCCGGGCACGGGACCTGGGGAGCGGCGTCGGGCGGGTCGAGGGCGGCGTCGGGCGCGCTCGCGGCGTCCGGGGGGAGGACGAGGGCGTCCACGCCGATTGCCGCATCGACCACACGCCCAGCGTCCGGGTCCACATCGGCTGCGTCGGGTTGCGGCTCGCTGTCGGCGCGCGCGTCGGGCGCGCTCGCGGCGTCTTCGTCGGGCCGCGCGTCGAGGGTCGCGGTGGCGTCCCCTTCGGGCCGCGCGTCGAGGGTCGCGGAGGCGTCCTCGTCGGACCGCGCGTCGAGGGTC
>CALBMW010000883.1 GCA_937896275.1 uncultured Myxococcales bacterium | reverse complement strand
TCGACGCCGCACCATGGATCGACGCCGCACCATAGCACGCACCCGCCCAGCCCGGCGCGTCGGAGCCTCGCGGGCCCTTGCCTCCGCGGACGGCGGGTGCTCCAATCCCCCGGATGGCGGACCAGCTCACCTTGTTCGGCCTCTGGGAAGCGGTGTCGGATCCTGAGCCGGCCGAGCCGCCGGTCGAGGCCCCGGTCGTCTCGCCGGTGGTCGACGATCCGCTGCAGACCGACCTGTTCTCGGGATCCCACGTCGGCTTCAATCAGGCGTTGACGGCGCTGGGGTCGTTGGACGCGGACGCGCTGCGGGCGGCCGCCGACGCCTTCGGTCGGCGGTACCCCGAGCACGAGGCGCCGCCGAGGTGGCGCGCCTGGGCCTCGACGCTGGCGTCCAAACTCGCGGGCGAGCCGTCGGCGCTGGCCGACCTCGCGGTGGGCGACCTGACGGTGCGCTTCGAAGGCATCGGAAGGGCGATGGCCGACGTGCTGAGGCCCGCGGTGTGCCGGCGCGCGGCGGAGCGACTGATCGAGGTCGGCGGTCCCGGGGCGCGGACCTCGGACGGGCGACCGGCGGCTCGGTTGCTGGTGATGGCGGGGGATCCCACCGCCGCGGTGCGGGCCCTGGAGCGCGCGGTGGCCGCGGGGGACGAGAGCGCCGCGGTGCGGGTGGAGTTGGCGCGCGCCCTGGGGGCAGTCGGTCGCCTGGAGGCCGCGCTTCATTGTTGGCGCGATGCGCTGCTGCTGGACCCCGCGTCGGCCGACGAGACCGAGCTGGCCACGACCCGTTTGGTCGAGGCGCTGGACGAGGCCGCAGAGCTGGAGTTGCCCGGCGACGCCCGCGCCTGGGTACCGGCGCTCGCGGACCTGCTGCACCTCGCGACGATGCCGATCCGGGCGGCGGACCAGTCCTTCGAGGACCAGCCGGGCCGGCTCGCGGGGTTGCTGGCCCGCTACCGCGCGGCGCGGGCGGCAGGGGCGCCGGATGCTCTCCTCCTGGCACTCAAGCGAGAGATGATCGTCCTGGCGCCGTCGCTGCGGGAGCGTGTGCGCAGGCTGTAGGGTCGGGCACCTTCGTGGTCGACCGTCGTGGACGGCCGCCGTGGACGATCGCGGTCCCGCGACGGCCTGGGCGGCGCGGGACCGTTTGCCCTATCCTGCCTCCGTGCGTCGCGTGTCCCCCATCGTGGCCGCCTGGGTGCTGGTGGGCTGCAGCCTCGCGCTGGAGCTGAACGACCCAGAGCCTGATCCTGGGCCCGGGTCCGACGTCGGGCAGGCCGACGGAGGTCCCCCGCGCGACGCGGCGGTCGCGCCCCGTCGCGTGGACGCAGCCCCGCCCCTCGACGCAGCCCAGCCGCCCCCCCCGGACGTCAGCCTGCCGGTCCCTGTCAGCTCCGACGCGGGCAGGCCGCCGCCCGTCGACGCCGAGCCGGATGTCGGCGCCGCGCCTTGCGACGACGGGCGCTTCGTCGGGTCCCGCTGCGACCGTTGCGTTGTCGAGGGGTTGGACGGGCCGGCCTGTGATCGGTGCGTGGACGCGCGGCGCGCCCCACCAACCTGCGCCGCGTGCGCGAATGGCTTCGGCGGACCCGGCTGCGCGCCGGTGGCCGACACTGCCGCCGTGGGCGACGACGGCCCTTGGGACCCCGCGGCCCGCATCACGTGGGCCGACATCCCCGCCGACGCCGAGACGGCGCGTAGGGCGGGCTGCCGACTGTGGGGCGACGCCGGGGGCAGCGCCCTGTCAGCGCTCACCGCGCTCTCCGGGCCCCTGCCGCCGAGGGTGCAGCCCGACGAGAACGGCGAGATCGGGCTCATCCTCCTGGCCGGCTTCGAGGGCTGGGGGCCGGGCGAGACCGCCAACGCCGCGAGCCCCGTGACGCTGTCTTTCTACGTCGGCGGCCCGGGCGACCACGGCGGCTTCGTGGTGAGGGCCAACTCCTTCGAGGGGGGCGACCCCGCGCGGCGGGCGCGCAACCGCTTCCCCGACGCGGCCACGGCGGGGCGCCGCCTGCTCGCCGGACCTGCGCCCTTCCAGCTCACCCTCGACCTGCGCGACGAGCTCCCCTTCGCGCTGCTCATCGAGGGGGCCCGCGTCGTGGGCGACCTCGACGTTCGTGCTGGCCCCGGGGTCGCAGTCGGCGGCGGCCGCCTCGAGGGCTACCTGACCCGGGCCGGGCTGGTGCGCACCGTCGAGCAGATCCAGGCGACATGCCGGGGGTCCGCGCCCCCAGCCACCTGCGCGACGATCACCCCCTTCATCGACCCCGACGGACCCGCCGAGGTCGGCGCCGATCTGCTCGCCGCGCTGGTCGGCGGGTACGAGGCGCGCTACGAAGTTGCGGGCCCGCGCCGGTGCCTGCCTCGTGAGCCGGGCGACTGCAACGCGGTGGGCTTCTGCATGCTGTTCGAGGCCGAGGGGGTCACGATCGAGGGCGTCGCGCCGTAGTCGACCCGCGCGTCGGCGCACGACGCTCGTGCTGACGCGGCCCCCCGTGTTCAGGCCTTCGCGGCAAGTGATCAGGCCTTCGCGTCAACTCGATGCTCGCCTCGATCGGCTATGGGGTCACCTCGTCGTCGGGGTCACCTCGGCCAGCGGGGTCGGCCAGCGGGGTCGAACATGCTCAGTTATCATTTGCGGCTCCAGCCAAGTGGTAACTGTCGGTGGGGTCGAACATGCTCAGTTATCACTTGCGGCCCCAGCTAAGTGGTAACTGAGCATGTTCGACCCCGCTCCGGCCCCGCTC
>CALBMW010000882.1 GCA_937896275.1 uncultured Myxococcales bacterium | reverse complement strand
GCCCACGCCGCTGCCTTCGAGGACCAGGGTGCGATCGGGCTCGTGTTCGTGGTGAAGCGTGACCACGACCTCGGCCCGTCCCCCGTCGGAGACGGCTTCGGCCAAGGTGTAGCGGTCGACGACCAGCTCCAGGTAGGCGTCCTTGAGGATACGCTGAACCAGTTCTTCTGTTCCGGGGAGACGTGGCATGGCGTGTAACTCCGTTGGGCGGTCCCGGCCATTCTAAGTCATCGGGCCGCTCGAGGCAGCCCCGACGTCGGTCTCTTTGCCCCACGCCCCACACAACGTCAGGGTGCGCGCGGTTTACTCCGGCCTGGCCCTGGGGCAGGATGCGAGTCCGGCGAGGAGGGCGCGTGCGCGGCATCGGGTGGGCGGTTGCTTGGGGCTTGACGATGCTGGCCGCCGCCTGTGGCGCGCCCGCGCCTACGCCGCCCCTGAGCGCCGTCCCTCCCGCGCCCGACGCTGCCACGGTCGATCCCTCAGAGCGCCTCCCCGCCGACGCGCCCCTCACGGGCGTAATCCACCTCCGCGCGCTGGGTGATCTCGCCCGCGCGATCGGTGCGCGCTCTGCGCCCATGGCCGAGCAGCTGACCCACGGCGCCGCCTCGGTGCTGGCCCGGGCTGACTTGGCCGAGGGCCTGGGCCTGCGCACCGACGGCTCGATCTGGTTCGCGCTCCGCTTCGGCGGTGCCGACGAGGTCACGCGCGCGATGGCCCGCGTCGGTGAGGTGCTGGCCTCTGGTGACGGACTGGATCCCTGGCTGGCCGCCCACCCCCTGCCGCCGGCCTGGATGCACCTGCGCGTCGTGGGCCCCAGGCGCGAGGGCACCTTCGACGTCGCCGAGGCGCTCTCGGCGGGCTTCGGGGGCACGCTCACCGTGCTCCAGGCCGATCCGCCCGCGATGTGGGCGCAGGCCCTCGACGTGGAGGCCCCCGCGGCCGCCGCCTGCGCCGCGGCGCTGGGGCAGGCGAACGTCGTGCGGGTGCTGGGCGCCGACCTCCCGACGCTGGTCGTGGCCCGCGACGTGGGCTCGCTGCGGGTCCTCGACGTCCTGCAGGATCAGGAGTTGGGTCACGGCGCCCTGGCCGCCGCGATCCACAGCCTGCCCGAGGTACGGGCGGTCGATCAGCCCCTGCCGTCGGATCTGCGCGTCGCCGGGCCGGTCGACGCCGGCGAGGCGGCGCGGGTGCACGTCGCTCAGGCGGCCTGGGTCGACCTGACGCGCGCGCTGGGCTCTGTGCAGGCCCTGCAGATCCTCACGGGGGCCAACGAGCCCTTCGATGGCCGGACTCGAACCTTCGCGGCGCTGCGCGAGGCGGCGCAGGGGCCCGCGGAGCTGATGCAGCCGGGCGCCGACGTCTTCGGCGGGGCCGTCCTGCGCGTCGGCACCGAAGGCTCTCGAGTCACCGCGCGGGTCGACGCGCTCTACGGTCCGCGCGGACGCCCGCTGAGCCAGCTCACGGGCGGGCGCGCGCCGCTGGCGCATGGGCAGGCGGCGGCGCTGTCGGCCATCGCAGTGACGTTGGCGCTGGATCCCGCCGCCTGGCGCCCGGTCGTCCTGGCGGTGGGCGCGCCGCCGAACCGGCCCTGGGGTGCGCTGCTCGGCCAGATCGTGCAATGCGGGCTGCCCTGCTTGCCCGCGGCCTGGGTGACGCTGCCCGCCTACGCGCGCGATCCGGTGACGGCCTGGGCTTCGGTCTTCGACATGCCGCCCGCGGTACGCGACGGGCTCGGCCACGTGCGCGGGGCGAACCTGATCGTCCTTGGCGAGGCCCTCGCCCGCCGATTCGCCGCGGCGCTGCGCCTGCCTGGCGAGCCCAGCGACCCCCACGCGGTCTGGACCGGCCTCACCGATGGTCAGGCCGCGCGATGGGCGACCTCGGGGAGCGACCTGACGCTGTTCTTCGGCACCGCCGAGGCGCAGGTGGCCGCCCTGGCCGAGGCGCGTCCCGACGCCGCGGTCGCCGCCGGCGACGTCCTGCAGATCACCGCGACCCTCGCGCCGGCCTCCAGCGCCGTGTTCGAACACCTCGACGGGCGCCTGAGCTTCGAGGCCCGCGCGATGGTGTTGCAGGTTACGCTGCGCCTGCGATCGCTCAGCTTGTGAGTCAGGCCCAGACGCCGCGCGTCGTGATGCGCGGCGTGCGGAAGTCCTTCGGGGGCCGCGCGATCCTCGACGGGGTCGATCTCACGCTCTCCCCCGGCCGGGTCGTGGTGGTGGTGGGGCCCTCGGGCGGCGGAAAATCGGTCCTGCTGGATCTGCTGCTGGGGCTCACCGCGCCCGACGCCGGCGTGATCGAGGTGCGCGGCCCCGTGGGCATGGTCTTCCAGGACGGGGCCCTGTTCGACGATCTCACCGTCGAGGCCAACATCGCCTTCCCGCACCCCGGCCCGCCGGCCGAGCGGGCCGAGGCGGTCCGACGCGCGGCCACGGCGGTGGGTCTGGCGCCGGGTCACCTGGCCGCTCGCCCGGCGCAGCTCTCTGGTGGTCTGCGCAAGCGCGCTGCCATCGCCCGCACCCTGGTGCAGGCGCCACCGGTGCTGCTCTATGACGAGCCGACGGCGGGCCTCGACGCCGCGGCCTCGACGCGCGTGGCCGAGGCCATCCTCGCCGCCCGCGACGCGGTGACCGGGCAGGCGGCCCTGGTGGTGACCCACGACTACTCGCTCGCCGCGCGCGTGGCCGACGAGGTGCAATACCTCGACCCGGGGCTGCACCGCCTGGTGCCTCTTCTCACCGCCGACGACCTGGCCGCGCACGGCCCCCGCGCCGGGGCGGTGAGCACCATCCGCGACGCCCTCGAGGCCCACTTCGCGGCCGCCGATCCGCCCCCGAGCGAGCCCGGGACCGCGCGGCCGCCGG
>CALBMW010000881.1 GCA_937896275.1 uncultured Myxococcales bacterium | reverse complement strand
GTCGCTCGTCCTCGCGGCCCACGCGGCTGGTCGCCTGGATGTACTCCGACGCTGTCTTCGGCTGCCCGAGTACCACCAGCAGGCCCAGCCGCGTGATGTCGAGGCCGACGGAGATCATGTTGGTGGCCAGCGCGACGTCGACGTGATCCTTTTCACGGTGCGATAGCGCCAACCGGCGCTTTGTGGCGGCGACCTCGTTGGTGCTGACGCGACTCGTCAGCTCGTGCGGCTCCGTCAACCTGGGACGATCGGCGAACAGGCCGGCCTTCTCACCGACGCGGCGCCGACGCAGCCCATAGTCCGCCAGCCGGGCGCTGACCTCGTCCTCCACGATGCGACGGCTGCCGCCCAGCTCGCGCAGCGCGTTGAAGTAGCCGAGCAGCGTCATGTAGGGGTCGGCGGGGTTCGCGGGGTTCGCGTCGCCGCCGTGGTCGCGCCACGCCTTCTGCGCCGCCGCCATCAGCGCCAGGTAGGTGCGCAGGAGCACGACCTTGAGGTTGCGCCCCTGTGCCGCGACGCCCAAGTAGGTGCGCGCGTTGCGCACCTCGGCGCCGACCGTCTGGGCGAAGAACGAGTCCCGACGGTCGGGGCCCGGCGGCGGGAAGACCTCTACCTGGGAGCGCCCGAACAGGCCGCGAATCTGGCGTTCGGCACGGCGCACGGTGGCCGTCGAGGCGATGATCTTCGGCCGCGTCCCCTTCCCGCCCGCCTCGGTGCTGCACAGCGCGTCGATCGCGGTCTCGTACAGCCCGACCATCGTGCCGAGAGGCCCCGAGATCAGGTGGAGCTCGTCCTGGATGATCAGGTCGGGCGGCGGGAGCGGGGCGCCGAGCGCAGTGCCCTTGCCGGTGCAGCAAGGGCCATAGAAGCCCTGGGGGTCGTAGCGCTCGACGCGCCCGAACAGCCCGGCGGTGAGGCCGACCCAGGGCAGGTTGGCGAACTTGTCCACGGTCGCGATGAGGAACACGGGCAGGCGCCGGTAGATCGGCTCATCCACCGCGAGGACCGGGATCCCCCGCTCTTGACGACGCGGGTGGAAGGCGCAGGTCCGGTTCACGCAAAAGACCCGAAGCTCTGCGGGCTCGTTGGCGTTCGGCAGCAGCTTGAAGCTGTTCTTGTCGAACTTCACGCCGCACCACGGGCAGTTCTCAAGCGGGATCGGCGATGGCTTGCGCCCCGTGTCGTTCTGAAAGTCAATCGTCCGCGCCCGCGCCGAGTACGGGTTCTTGTCGCCGCTCCGCCCCATGACGTTGGGCGTGGCGGTCTGCCCCACCCACAGGCCGATCTCGAAGGGCCACGCCCCCAGCCGCTCGACATCCTCCTGCCGCACCAACTCCAGCGCGCAGATCAGCGTCGCCGCGCGGCCGAGCTGGTCCAGCGTCAGCAGCCGCAACGTGTAGCGCATCAGCACCGCCAGGCCCGCCGAGTGAATCGACGGATCGCGCAGGCGCCGCAGCACGATCGCGAAGGCGGCGAGCCCCAGGTAGGCCTCGGTCTTGCCGCCGCCTGTGGGGAAGAACAGCAGATCCACCGCATGGCGGTCCGCGTGCGTCGCGTCGGCGGTGCCTGCGATGTTCAGCAGCAGGAAGGCCAACTGGAACGGGCGCCAGGTCGGCGGCTCCACGGTGTCGGGCGTCACGTCGTCCCGGTCGTGCGACAGCCGCTGTCGGATGGCTGTAGCGATCGCCTGGTTGGCCAGCCGGAAGGCCTCGAACACGACGGGGTCCTGGAGCGCGTCCAGCCCTGCCTGGATGCGACCGCGCGCCGTCCGGGCGCGGTCGAGCAGCTCGGCGGCGCACGCCTGCCGTGCCGGGTCGTCGAGATGCGTCGCGGCCTGCTCTGTGATCCACGCCCCGTAGGCCTCGACCATCGGCTGCAGCATCTCGCGCACCGCGTCCGGCGTGGGCGCGGCCGCGAGCGCCTCCATCCCCAGCTTCACGGCGTCCGACAGCTTGCGCGGGACGACCTTCTCGACGTCCGCGACGGGCATCCACGCCGTGGTCACCGCTCGGCAGCGGCCGTCGGCGTCCTTCCGCGCCAGCGCGGCGATGTTGTGCCCCACCGCGTACTCGACGGCGTCGCGGTACTGCAGATCGGCGACGCGCTCGTCCCAGTCGTCACTACCGAGCCCGTGCAGATCGGGGCGCGCGACGAAGGAGGCGTCGGCGTGCAGCGACAGCTCCGGCTGGAACAGATACGCCGTGTCCCGCGACGCGTCCGGCGCGTGCGGCCGCGCGTTCACGAGGAACACCGAGACCGAGCGCGTGCCCTCGGGCACGAGCCCGCTGTCGCTCACCGATCGCACCGACACAACCAGGTGCAGGTCCGGTTGACCAGGCAGGGACATCGCGGGCGAGGTGCCCTCGTCGATGGGGATGATCTGCTCGGCCTCGCGCGGCACGCGCTGCCAACGACCACGGCCGGCGCGCTCCTCGGGGAGCGACTCGTCCGCGTCCTTCGGCGGCGCGACCGGCGCGTAATCGCCCCACGCCACGCGGGCGCGCAGCGTGCTCGTCCCGGCCGGCACCAGCACCGACAGGCCCATCGACGAGGGGAAGAATGCTTTCCGCGCCGCCCCCTTCTCGGGCGCGGCGTCGTCGTCGCCGGGCGCGGCCCTGTCGATCTGGTCCAGCGCGTCGCCCTCGTCGTCGTCGGCGCGCTGCGACGCCGGTGCGTCGTAGGGCACGAGGAAGCCGCTGAGGTACCAGCGCGAGGGCGCGACCGGCAGCAACTCCTCGGCGTACTCGGCGTGAGCCGCGAGGCCGGGGCGCGGGCCGACGAGGTCGAGGCGCAGCGTGTCGATGAGCTGGGCGCGGACGTCCTTGGGCGTGGTCATCGCCCCCCTCCTTCCCGCGGCCCTGCGAGGACCGGGTGTCGAGACTCGAGGAGCGCCTGCGTACGGGCGAGCTCCGCGGCCAGCGTCGCCTCGTCGGGCAAGCGCATGCGGTACTCGGCGGCCAGCACCTTGTTGGGCAGCCCTTCGAGCGCGTAGTGCGCGAGCGCAGCGTCCCTTTGGGCGCACAGGATCAGCCCCACCGGTGGGTTCTCGTCGGGCAGCGCCCAATGCTCGCGGGCGTAGTTCAGGTACAGGTGCATCTGACCCGCGTCGGCGTGCGTGAACTTGCCCAGCTTCAGGTCGATCACCACCAGGCAGCGCAGCCGCCGATGGAAGAACAGCAGGTCGACCCGATACCACTCGTCGCCGATGCGCAGGCGACGCTGGCGGCCAACGAAGGCGAAGTCACCGCCGAGCTCGAGCAGGAAGCCCTCGAGCTTGTCGATCAGGGCGGCCTCGAGGTCGCTCTCGGAGTACTCGTCCTTGAGATCGAGGAACTCCAGCACGTAGGGGTCCCGCACCTGCTCCTCGGCGGTCACGGCGTCCGCGGGGACGGGCGCCCGGCCCTTGCGCAGCAGCGCGGCCTTGTTCTTCGAGAGCAGCGCCCGCTCGTAGTACTGGCTGCCGATCTGTCGGGCGAGCTGGCGCACCGTCCAGCCGCCGCGGAGGGCCTCGGTCTCGTAGAAGGTGCGCGCCGCTTGGTCCTGAACCGACAGCACCTTCACGTAGTGAGACCACGGGAGCGGGAAGCGGTCGGCGAGCCGCTGCAGGTCGTCGGCAGAGATTCCAGACGGCGTCTGGACAATCGCGGTGGAGCCGGCCTCGTCCGAAGTTCCAGACGGCGTCTGGAGAATCTGGGCGTAGCCCAGGTAGAAGGCCCGCATCTGGAACAGGTTGCTC
>CALBMW010000880.1 GCA_937896275.1 uncultured Myxococcales bacterium | reverse complement strand
CGGCGGGTGCGGCTCACCCGAGGCGGCCGGTCCGACGCGGGGCGATCGTGTGGACGGCGCGCGGGCTCATCGTGGGCATGCTGCCCGAGGCGCCCGAGAGGGTCAACCGAGGCCCCGCGCCCCGGCGGGCGGTGGGCCGTCCGCATGGGCCTCTGCCAGCGCGAGGCGACCCCCGTCGGCGCGAATCGAGGGACCGCGCGCAGCACCGCGCCGGCACCTCACCTCACCTCACGCCACGCTCCTCGCGCACCGCGTCCACCGGGCCACCCTGCCCGGGCGGCGGCGCCGCCTCCGCGTTGACGACCACCTCGGGCTCGACCACCGGCGCCTGCTTCGCGACCAGACGCCGATGGCGTCCGAGCAAGTGCCGCGCCCAAGGCGCCACCTTGAGCGCGTACCGTCGAGAACCGTTGTAGCCTCGCAGCACCCGGACCCAGTCGACGCGGCGCGGGTGGATCCGCCGCGCCTGGTCCACCAGCGCGCGCAGGAAGACCAGCGCGGCCTGATCGTGGTCGCAGCTCTCGACCTGCTGCCCGATGGTTGGACAGTGCCGCGCGCCGAGCACCTGCATCATCCCCTGCTCCCCCGCACGCCCCAGCGCCTCGGGCCGGAAGTTCGACTCGTTGTAGGCGATCACGATCGCGTGGGCGGCGCCCTCGACCCCCAGCCCCAAGCCCAGCGCCTTCTCGGCGAGCTGCCGGCAACGCCGCAGCCTCTCGTCCACGCCGGGCGCCACGGCGCTGCGCATGTCGCGCAGGCCTGCGGCGGCGGCCTCGCACAGCCCCCGCGCCTGAACTCCTTGCACCTCAACCGGCGCGGGGCCCACGACCGCGCCCAGCGTGATCGAGGCGCCCAGCGCCGGGCTCACCGAGGTCGTGGCGAGCAGCCGCAGCGCCCGCGCGAGGCGCCCCAAGAAGCTCGACCAACGCGCGGATTCACTCATGCCGTCCCCCCGGTTCTCAGCTGGGCGCAGCCATCGTGGTCACCGACGGGCCTACCTTGAATCAGGGCCAGGACGGAAGGGCGCCGGGGCAATCTCTCAGCACGTGCGCGGGGAGAACCCCGACCCGCGCTGCCAGGCGCTCGCCCGGCAAGCGAACCTGCGGCGAGCCGTCGTCGGCCGCGGCTTGCTTCGATCCTGCGCGGGCGCCACTCTTCCCGCCCATGTCGACCCGCGCCTATCAAGACCCCCTCGATCTGGTCTGGCTGGCCACGGCCGCACGGCTGAACATGCGCGTGGAGCGCTCGGCCGAGGTCTTCGCCTCGTGGGACGGCGTCGGCACGCTGACCTTGTCGACGCCCGAGCACCTCGATCCCGACGACTGCCTGGCGCAGATGATCCTCCACGAGATCTGCCACGCGCTCGTCCAGGGTCCCGAGAACCTGACGCGCCCCGACTGGGGCCTCGACAACTTCGACGACCGCGATCTCGTGCGCGAGCATGCCTGCCATCGGCTGCAGGCCGCATTGTTGCAGCCTCACGGCCTGCGCGCGATGCTCACGCCGACCACCGTGCACCGTCCCTACTACGAGTCCTTGCCCGCCGATCCGCTCGCCGACGCCGACGACCCCGCCGTGGCGCCCGCCCGGGAAGGCTTCGCGCGGGCCTTCGAGGTGCCATGGGCCGAGCCGCTGGTCGCTGCGCTCACCGCCACCGCGGTGATCGCCGCCGTCGTCGAGCCCTTCGCCGCGCCGCCCTCGATCTGGGCGCTCACCGACTGACCCGGCGCCGCCGCGCCACGCCCCCGATCGCGAGCAGCAGCAACGCAGCCCCCCCCCTGGGTGAACCACCGCCGGGCACCGCCGCGCAGCCGCCGCCCCCGACCAAGGCCAGACCCTGCGCCGACTCGTCGTCGTCTCCGTTGCCGTCGTGCGCGTCGCAGGCGTCGCCGAGGCCATTCTCGTCTCCGTCGGCCTGACCCGCGTTGCGCACGTACGGGCAGTTGTCGTCGGCGTCGCAGACACCGTCACCGTCTGCGTCACCGTCTGCGTCGCCGTCGCAGACCGGCTCGCAGTCGTCGCCCACGCCGTCGCCGTCACCATCCGCTTGCTCGACGTTGGGCACGCCGGGGCAGTTGTCGTCGACGTCGCAGATCGTGTCGCCGTCCTGATCGGGACAGGCGGGGTTGTCCGCGTCGCAGGCGTCGCCCGCGCCGTCCTCGTCCGCGTCGTCTTGATCCGCGTTGGGCAGCCCCGGGCACAGGTCCAGGTCGTCGCACGCCCCGTCGTCATCTACGTCGGTGCATGGATCGCAGGCATCGCCGATGCCATCCCCGTCCGCGTCCGCCTGCTCGGCGTCGGGAAGCCCCGGGCACAGGTCCACGTCGTCGCACGCTCCGTCCTCGTCCACGTCCGCGCAGGGGTCGCACGCGTCACCGATGCCATCCCCGTCCGCGTCCGCCTGCTCCGCGTCAGGCACCCCCGGGCACAGGTCCACGTCGTCGCACGCCCCATCGTCGTCCACGTCCGTGCAGGGGTCGCACGCGTCACCGATGCCATCCTCGTCCGCGTCCGCCTGCTCGGCGTCCGGCAGCCCCGGGCAAACGTCCACGTCGTCGCACGCCCCATCGTCGTCCACGTCCGTGCAGGGGTCGCAGGCGTCGCCGATGCCATCCTCATCCGCGTCCGCCTGCTCGGCGTCCGGCACCCCCGGGCAAACGTCCACGTCGTCGCAGGCCCCGTCGTCGTCCACGTCCGTGCACGCATCGCAGGCGTCACCGATGCCATCGGCGTCCGCGTCCTCCTGCCCCGCGTTGGGCACGCCCGCGCAGTTGTCCACGTCGTCGCACGCGTCGTCGCGGTCTGCGTCGGCGCAGGCGTCGCACGCGTCGCCGATGCCATCCCCGTCCGTGTCCACCTGATCGGCGTTGGCCACGCCGGGGCAGTTGTCCACCCCGTCGCACGCCCCATCGCGATCGACGTCGAGGCAGGGATCGCACGCGTCGCCCAGTCCGTCGCCGTCGCTGTCCTGCTGGTCCGGATCCGCCACGCCGGGGCAGGTGTCGACGTCGTCGCAGGCCGCGTCCCCGTCCTCGTCGACGCAGGCGTCACACGCGTCGCCGCGCCCGTCCTCGTCGGCGTCCTCCTGCCCGGGGTTGGCCACCGCGGGGCAGTTGTCGACCTCGGCGCACACGCCGTCGCGATCCGGATCGACGCAGCCGTCGCAGGCGTCGCCGATCTCGTCGCCGTCGACGTCGGCCTGATCGCCGTTGGGCACGTCCGGACAGTTGTCGTCCGGCTCGCAGGCGCCGTCGCGATCCGGATCGACGCAGCCATCGCAGGCGTCGCCGACCCCGTCCCCATCGACGTCGGCCTGATCGCCGTTGGGCACCTCCGGGCAGTTGTCGCCGGGGTCACACGCGTCGTCGCCGTCCGGATCGACGCACGGATCACACGCGTCGCCGAGGCCGTCCCCGTCCTCGTCCGCCTGATCCGCGTTGGCGATGTCCGGGCAGTTGTCGGCGGGCGAGCACAGGCCATCGTCGTCCGGGTCGACGCACTGATCACACGCGTCACCGAGGCCATCCTCGTCCTCGTCCGCCTGATCCTCGTTGGGCACGTTCGGGCAGTTGTCCAGCGGCGCGCACACCCCGTCGCCGTCCAGATCGACGCAGGGATCGCACGCGTCGCCGAGGCCATCCTCGTCCTCGTCCGCCTGATCCGCGTTGGGCACGTTCGGGCAGTTGTCCAGCGGCGCGCACGCATCGTCGACGTCGGGATCCACGCAGGGATCGCAGGCGTCGCCGATGCCATCGACGTCAATGTCCTCTTGTCCCGGGTCCGCGATGTCGGGGCACAGGTCGACGTCGGCGCACACGCCGTCCCCGTCCAAATCGCCCTCGGGGTCGAACGGGCAGAGATCGCACGCGTCGCCCAACCCGTCCCCGTCGAGGTCCTCCTGCTGGGGATCCGAGGTCAGCGGGCAGAGATCGACGTCGCCGCAGACGCCGTCCAGGTCCACGTCGTTGGCGAAGTCGTCCGGGCAAGCGTCACAGATGTCACCGAAGCCGTCCGCGTCGCGGTCCTCCTGCCCCGGATCGAAGTCGCCTGGGCAGTCATCGACGCAGTCCGGGATCTCGTCCTCGTCGGTGTCGTCGTCTGCCACGCCGCAGCCGCAGAGGCCCGGAGCGACCTTGGCTGGGTCCCCCGGGCACAGATCCCGCGCGTTGACGTAGATGCCCGACGGCCTGCCCCCGACCAGGGCGTCCAGATCGCCGTCGCCGTCCAGATCCCCCAACGCCACCCCCGCCAGGGACGACAGCCGTGTGAGCCGCGGCGCCTGCGTCAGCGTCCCGTCACCCTCGTTGAGGTAGAGGAGCGGGTCGTCGAAGGTCGCGTCGAGCACCACGGCGTCCAGCACGCCATCGCCGTCCAGATCGCCCAGCGCCCCCCGAAAGCCGAAGAGGTCGAGGGGGTCGCCAAAGACCCGCAGCACGATGTCGTCGAAGGGGCCCATGCCGTTCTCGACGACCACGCCGGGCTCGCTCTGCGGGAACAGGTACAGGTCGACCAGGTCGTCATCGGTCAGATCCCCGATCGCCAGGCCGAGGCACGCCGGCAGGCCCGGCACGAGGCCCAGATCCTGAAAGAGCAGCGCGCCGTCGTGCTCGTAGATCCGAAGCCCGCCGGCGGGCCCGGTCTCGCAGGTCAGCACCTCGAGCACGCCGTCCTCGTCCAGATCGACCAGCGCGACGTCGTAGGTGGGCAGAGGGCCGAAGTTGATCGCGGGCGCGGCGAACTGCCCCCCCGGCTCACCGCGAAAGACGCGGTCACTCCCACCCACGACCCCCAGAAAGATGTCGGCGAGCCCGTCGCCGTCGAGGTCGGCCGCGTCGACCGAAGTGGCCACCACGCCCAGGCTCAGTCCGGGCTCGAAGCCCTGCGCGAGGTCGTTGAAGAAGACCTGCGTGCCATTCTGCAGCGCGGCGACGATGTCGAGCGTCCCGTCGCCGTCGAAGTCGGCGAGGGCGACGTCGCGTGCCTCGACGGCCGGCCCCAGCACGACCCACGGCTCGGGGAAGGACCCATCGCCAGCGTTGAAGGCGACCCGGATGCGCGTCACACCCCCGGCCCCCCCAAGCACCAGATCCAGGTCGCCATCGCCGTCGAGGTCGCCCAGCGCCACGGCGCCCGCGTCGGTGCCCGGCGGCAGCGCCTCCGGCTGCAGCAGCAACTCCCCCTCGCCGCCGATGACCTCGGCCCGCCAACTCCACTGAAAAGGAGCGGCGAGGCCATCGGGGAACGCCCCGCCGAAGCCCGGCATCAGCAGCACCGAGACGCTCTCGCCGGGGAAGGGGCTGCGGTCCGGCGTGAGGATCACCTCGTTGCCCGCCACGTCTGCGGTGACGCCGATCGGCCCGCTCTGGGAGCCGGCGACGACCACCCCGTCCAACTCGCTGCCCAGCGGAGCCGCCGAGAGCAGGACGCGAATCGCCTCGTCGAGGGCCCCCACCGAGCCCGCGTTGGGCGACACGGAGACCACCTCGAGCTGCGCCTCGGCGGGGCGCGCGAGCACGCCGAGCGACACGGCGAGGCAGATGGCGATGGGGTGCGTGCGCATCGGGCCCCCTACTTCGTGGTCATCGTGAAGATGCCATCCCAATCGGGCGGCGGTGGATCGGCGGCGTAGAGCGCGACGCGGTCGACGAAGGTGCGCGCGGGCGCGTCGCCGTCGTCGGCCAGCGCGCCGAACAGCGACGCGGCCTCGTCGAAGAGACGGGCGCGGTAGGCGGCCAGCGCCTCGGCATAGCGGACATGGCGCGCGGCCGTCTCCGGCGGCACCTCCGCCGCCTCGCCCACGACCTCGAAGACGTGCACGCCGACCGCCTTGCCCTTGGGCCGGATGGCGTCGAGCTCACGGAAGCTCAGCGCGTCGTCGGCGCGGGCGCGGGTGGACTCGCCCGCCATCACCCAGGTGCCATACTGGCTGTTCGCGCCCTCGAGGCGGGCCGCCAGGTTCACCGTGTCGCCCAGCATCGTGTAATCGAAGCGTTGCGAGGATCCCATGTTGCCGACCAGCGCCGGCCCCGAGTTGAGGCCGATGCGCACGCGCACCTCGGGCAGCCCCCTCGCCTTCCACTGCGGCCGCAGCTCGCTCAGCACGGCCTGGCAGCGCACCGCGGCCCGACACGCGCGGGCGGCGTGATCGGGCTGGTCGAGCGGTGCGCCGAACATGGCAACGATGGCGTCGCCGATGTACTTGTCGACCGTGCCCCCCTCGGACAGGATGATCTCGGTCATCGAGCCCAGGGCCTCGTTGAGCAGGGTGACCAGCTCGCCCGGCTCGAGCTTCTCCGAGATGCCCGTAAAGCCCGCGATGTCCGAGAAAAATGCAGTAATTTCGCGCCTCTCTCCGCCAAGCTGCAGCTTGTCGGGGTTCTCGACCAGGGCCTCGACCACCGCCGGCGCGAGGTAGTGTTGGAAGGCATGGCGGATCGCACGCGCCTGATGCCGCGCCGCGGCCCCGCGCCGGAAGACGAACACCATGCGCACGACGAGCCACAGCGCGAGGCCGCCGGTCACCGGCACCACGGGGAGCCACACGCCCGCGCGGAAGGCGATCGCCGCGCCCACCAGCCACGCCGCACCCGCGCCGACCGCCAGGGCGACCAGCGGCCCCGCCTGCTCGCGCCGCCAGCCGATCAGCGCGACCAGGAGAAGCAGCCCCAGGCCACCCACGGCCGCGCCCCGCGCCAGGGGCGCCTCACTCACCACCCACCGCCCCTTCAGCAGCCCGTCGAGCGCCGTGGCGTGGACGAAGATGCCGGGCATGTCGTGCTCCAGGGAGGTGCGCGCGAAGTCCTCGGTGCCGAGCGCGCTGACGCCGACCAACACCGTCCGCCCGGTCAGCGCGTCGCGCAGCGGAGGCGAGTCGTCGGGCGCCTCGAGCACGTCGCTGAAGCGGACCGTACGGAAAGCGCCGCGCGGGATGGCGCGCATGCCCGGCCGGCCGTAGTCCGCGCTCACCGCGCGCTCGACCAGGGCCTTCTCGTCGTCGGGGCGCAGCATCAGCGCCGCGCTCAGGGCCATCGACGGGTAGGACTTCCCGTCGAGCGCGAACACATAGGGGTAGCGCCGCGAGACGCCGTCGTCGTCGACGCTGACGGTGAGCCCAGCCTGCGCGCGGGCCGCCGTGGTGAGCGTGGGGATACTGGTCGCGACGCGGCCGCAGGGCAGCGCGCCGCGGGGCACGGCGTCG
>CALBMW010000879.1 GCA_937896275.1 uncultured Myxococcales bacterium | reverse complement strand
GCGCGATGAGGTCAGGCTTGCCGTCGGCGTTGAGATCGGCCACGCCGATCCAGCCGACCTGCGACGCCGCCTCGAAGTCGCCTTCGGAGCGCAGGCCGTCGAAGCCCGGCTCGAACCCGGCGAAGCGCCGAACGACGACGGCGCGCTCGGCGGCCGGATCGGACACGTTCTGGTTCAGGTCGGTCGCCCGCACGTGCAGGACCGGATCCTCGGGATCCACCGGTACGCCCACCGCGCGCCAGGTCAACTCGATCGGATCGATCTCCGCCAGCACGCCATTGACCTGGACCGTGTTCACGCCCGCGCCCAGCTCACCATCGTCCACGGTGCCTTCGACGATGGTGGGCACCGGGACCGCCGCGCCTTCGGGCGGGAAGGTCAGCGTCACCACCGGCCCGGTGACGTCGCGGAAGATGCTCGAGCGGCCCGTCCGGCGGTTGCCGACGAGATCGGTCACCAGCACGTCGACCTCGGTCAGGCCCTCGGGCAGGTCGATGGTTCGGCAGCCGCGCATGGCCTCACCCGCCGGCGCGAGCGGCACCGCCATCCCCCCGATGGTGATCCCCACCACCCCCGAACCCGCGTCGCTCGCGGTGACGCAGACCTCGGTCTGTGCTTCGGAGATCGTGACCTGCTCGCCGGGCTCGAGGTTGTCGATGTCGGCCGGTGTCTGGTCCACCCGGAAGGAGTAGTTGACCGTCTCGGCGTTCCCTCCAGCGTCGGTCGCCACGATGCGGATCGAGTGCTCGCCGTCGGCGTAGGCGCGTTGGTAAGCGAAGGTGCCGTCCACGCCCGTGCCGACCACTTGGCCGTCCACGGTGAGCCGAGACAGGCCGCAGATGTCGTCGCTCACCGTGCAGGGGATCTGCACCCGCCCCGAAGGGTTGATGCCAAGCCACGCGTCGGGATCGGGCCCCACGTCGATGACCGGCGCCCGAACGTCGACGCGGATGCTGCGGGTAGCGTCGGCCGTTCCCCCCGCGCCGTTGGTGCCTCGCGCGGTGAGCTCCACGTCGGCGCCGGGCGCGACCGCGACGGTCTGGCAGAAGGTGTCGTTGGGCCGAACCATGCCGGCCTGGCCATTCACCGTGAGGCTGGCGATCCCGCTCTCTGCGTCGCGCGCGCTGCCGCACACCTCGACCATCGCCGCGCTGAGGCACACGTTGGCGTTGGGCGACGTGATGCGCAGGACGGGGGCGGTCGGATCGTAGCTCACGGCGATGGCGTCCGTCGCCTCGTCGCCGTCGGCTGTGCGCGCCACGCCGGTCACGGTGTGGCGGCCCGGGGCGGGCAGGCGCACGAACGTGCAGAACTCGCCGTCCGCGATCTGCGCGGTCTCCTCGGCCTCGCCGACGCGCAGGACCACCTCGGTGACCGCCGGGCAGTAGGTGCCGCAGACGCGCGCGACGTCCGTGCCCACGAAGGCGCCGTCGTCGGGGCTGGTGAGCTCGATGCAGGGCTGGTCGTCCACGCGGGTGACGTGGAACGTGGTGCAGCCCATGTTGCCGGCCTCGTCGTCGCCGCAGACGCGCACCGTGTTGTCGCCGACCTGCAACTCCACGTCGACGGCGAACGCGCCGACGTTGTCCGCGCGCCCGTTGTACGCGGCCGGACCGCCGGCGGGCCCGGTGACCGTGACAGTGATATGGGAGCGGCCCTCGGGCTCGCCGTCGTCCTCGACCCGTCCGGTCACCGTGGTCGACATCGCGGCGGTCTCGCTGCCGTCCTCGGGGGCGGTGACGGTGACCGTCGGTGGCTCGTTGTCCAGGGTGACGCAGACCTCGACCGGGGGGCTGGTGTTGCCCAGCCCATCGATCGCCGCGACCTGGATTCTGTTCTCGCCGGCCCGCAGCGCGACGTCGAAGCCGAAGGAGCGGCCGGTCCAGACGACCTGCCCGTTGAAGTCGGCGCCGTTCACCTGCACGCCGAGCTGCGGCACGAAGTGGGTGTCCTCGACGTCGCCCGTCATGCGAAGCGCGGGCAGCCCATACAGGACACAGTTCCCGGGGGCGGGGCTGATGCGATGAAGCGTGGGCGCCACACGGTCAGAGACGACCGTCGCGCTGACCGCACACGTCAGATCGGCGTCGTCGACCACGCGGAGATTGATCGCCGTCGATCCGTCGGGCGGGAGCGCCAGATCGGTGCTGTAGCGTCCGTCGGCGCCCACCGTGATGGCCTCGCCGTTGAGCGTGACGGTGAGCTGATCGAGGGGCGTGTCGCGATCGGCCACCGCGAGCGACACCGGGGTGCTCTCCGCGGTGGTCAGCCGGTCGTTGATGCCCGGCGCCAGGATCTCGCAGCTCGGGGCCTGGGGCGCCGGCCCCATGTCCGGCGGCAGCGCCGCGTCTGGAGCAGCGTCGGCGGGCGTGCCGCCCATGCCGCTCATGTCGACGGCGGGCGCGCCGCCCATGCCAGCGTCGACGGCGGGTGTACCCCCGCCACCGTCGCCCGCTCCGCCCATGCCGCCCATGCCGCCCAGATCGGCCTCGGTGCGAGGCCCCACGCAGATGCCGCTCGTGCAGACGCCGCCGCCGCACTCGCCGTCATCGGTGCAGTTCTCGGGATCCAGGATCAGGCTGCAGCCGGCCAGCGCGCCGGCGGCCACGACCATCGCAGCCCGTACGCCGAAACTCATGCGACTCCCCAGTCGTCTCGGGTGCCCACCGCGGGCACCGCCTCCGCCGGGCGCCAGTGCTAGCGGGACGCTAGAACTCGAAGCGCCCGACGCCCATCAGGCCACCCGACGCAGGTGCCACCACCAGCGTGGCCCCGCCGCTCGCGGACGGCGCGTCGTCCCCCGACAGGAAGTAGAGCGCGGCCCCCGCGGCCGCGATGCCCACCCCGACACCGAGCAGCACGTCCGTGGCGAGGGCCTTGCTCCGGACGTCGTCGGCCAGATCGACCTCCTCTTGCGTACGGGCGCAGCCTGCGTCACCGCCGCAGTCCTCGAAGTCACCGTGGGCGCTGCTGGCCAGGATGGCCGCGATGCCGCCCCCGACCACGGCCGCGCCGCCCACGCCCATCACGATCCAGCTCACGGTCTTCAGGTCGGTCGGCTTGCCGGGCACGTCGAGCTCGACCTCGGTCTCGGTCGTGGCGTTGGGCTGGATGCTCACCATCTCGCTGTAGGGCAGCGTGCCGGGCGCGGTGACCTCGATGCGGTGCAGACCCTGCTTGAGCGTGAGCGGCCCCGCGAGGGGCGCCGTGCCGACCACCTGGCCGTCCACCTTCACGCTGGCGCCGGCCGGGTCGACGACGATCACGAGCTGACCGCGCGGGATCGCCCGGTCGAGCTGCACGTCGACGCGCAAGGGCTGGCTCTGCGTGTGGGTCTCGTCGAGCACCACCTCGCGATCCACGGGCTCGAAGCCCTCGAGCTCGATGCGCAGGCGCTGACGACCCGACTGCGCCCCGAAGCGCAGCGGCGTGACGCCCGGCGCCGCGGAGTCGCCCACCGACACGCGGGCACCCGCGGGCTCGGTGGTGACCTCAACCACGGGCAGGATGGGCGGCATCGCCACCGCCAGGCTGACCTTCTGCTTGGCCTGGAGCGCCACCGACCGCTCCACGCGCTCGTGCCGGTCGAGTTGGAAGATCAGCGTCAGCTGCACGGGCGGCAGCCTCAACACGATCGGCGTCTGTCCGCGGGGCGGCAGATCGAGCGAGGCCACCCAGACGGTCGCGCCGGGCGGCGTGCTGTCGACCGTCACCTCGGCCCAGGTCGCCATGCGCTCGTTGAGCGCCTTGACCTTGGCCTGCACCTCTTTGGCGTCACCGGGCTTCGACGCCAGGTACTCGTCGTAGCGCGCCAGCGCGTGCGGCAGATCGTCGATCGCCTCGTAGACCTGCGCGATGTTGAACAGCATCACGGGGTGCGGCTTGACGGCGTTGGCCTGCTCGAAGGCGTCGAGGGCGTCGGCGAAGCGGCCGGCGACGTAGTGCTCGCGCCCCTGGAGGAACAGGGCCTTGGCCCGATCCTTGGCGTCGTCGGCCGACGCCAACGTGGGCACCAGGGCGATGCAGAAGGCCAGAGAAAACGCGAAGATCCGGGTCATGACCCCTCCGTGCGGCGTCGGACCGTGCGGGCGCCCGGCGCAGACGAGCCTAACCGCAAGGGCCGGGTCCGCGCCAGAAAGCGACCCTGCGACGAGGCTGCTCGGAGTTGAACGGATCAGTCGAAGGGGTTCTTGATGTCGTCGGCCTTGGGCTTCTTGCGTGGCGTCCACTTCTTGGGCGTCTTGGGCTTGGGCGGCGTCGGCGCGACCTTCACGGCCTCCGGCTCGCCGTCACCAGCCCCGACGACCGCCGGCGCGCGCGGCGACACCTTGGGGACGACCGCCCCGTCGAGCTTGGCCACCGTGGGCTGCAGCTCGAGCTTGACCATCGCGATGCCCTTGACCGGCTGGGCGGCGCTCGGATCGAAGGTGTGGTCCAGCGTCGCGTAGCCCTCGAGCTTGAGGTGGTAATCGCGGGGCTCGCCGCTCTCGATCTTCACCTCGAGGGGCGTCTCACCGATGCGGTCCTCGCCCAGGAAGACCGCCGCCTTGGTCGGCTCACTGCGGATGCTGTACGTGAACGGCGCCGCCAGGGCGACCGCCGCGTCGGCGGCCGGGACCTGCTCCTTGGGCGGCGAGGCCACCTTGGCGACGCCCCCAGCCGCCGGGCCGCTCGGCCTGGCCACTGACCCCGCCTCGGGCTGATTGAGGTACCACCACGCACCGAAGCCGCCGCCGCCCAGCACCACCAGCAGCGCCACGATCTTCAGCGCCCCGCCACCGCCGCGGCGCGCCGAGACGGGCGGCCCAACGGCCCCCGGACCACCCACGCCGCGGCCCGCGAAGAGGTCGGGCGAGAGCGCCTTGAAGTCGGCCGCGGTCGCGAGGGGGCTGGCCGCGGTGCTCGGCGCGGACTGGCGCTCGTCACCCGTCACGCTGTCCAGACCCTCGTGGATCGCGTCGAGCAGATCCTGGGAGAGGTTCGGGTTCGACGAGCGCGGTCCGGCCGCTGCCGTGGGCCGCCCGATCCCGCCGGATGGCGTCGCAGGCACCGCGGGCTGGGGCGCACCCGGCGACGTGGGCCTCGCGATGGACGCGGTCGGCGTCAGGATCGGCCCATCGCTGTCGCCGAAGGGGTCGAAGGAGCCGACATCGTCCTCGATCCCCAGATCCCGCGCGGCGTCGGCCAACGCGGCGGCCAGATCCGAGGAAGGCGCGGCCGCCTTCATGGGCGAGGGCGTGGTCACCGATCGCGCCGGCGGCGTCGAGAGCGGGCGCACCCCCCGGGCCGGCGTCGCAGCGCCGCGCGCACCGCGCGCACCGTCGAGCGCCGCCGTGGCGTCGGCCAGGGCCGCGGCGAGATCGTCCGAGTCGATGGCGCCCGTGACGGCCAAGGGCTCGGGGATCGCCTTCATGCTGTTCTGCGTCGGTGGCGAGGGTGCAGCGCGCCGTAGCTGCGAGAGTTGCGCCGGCGGATTCGACAACGCGGGCGTGGGCTCACCGCCTATGCCCCCCCGGTTGACCGCGACCTCGACGGCCTCCTCGGCCATGCGCATGACGGTGCGATCCTCGTCGTCCTCCTCGAACGCCGCCTCGTCGGCGCCGAGCGCGGCCAGCATGTCGGGCCCTGCGACCACCGTCGACAGATCGCGCCCGCCGCCAAAGGGCTTCCGCTTCGGCGGCGCGGGCGCCTCGGCCGCCGCCGCCTGGCTGCCCTTGATGACCGCGGCAAGATCCGTCGCCAGGGAGCGAAGATCCGGGTAGCGGGCGGCAGGCGCCTTCTCGAGGCAGCGGTGCACGATCTGCGCGAGCATCGGCGGCAGCGCGGTCCCCGCGGTGCGCTCGCCCACGGGGGTCGGCTGGCCGTGCGCGATGGCGGTGAGCAGCTGGTCGGGGGTGGCGCCAAAGAAGGGCAGCGCCCCGGTCAACAGCTGGTAGCCGACGATTCCCAGGGTGAACTGGTCGGACGCGAGGCCCACGTCCTGGCCCGTGGCCTGCTCGGGGCTGAAGAACTTGGGCGAGCCGGTGATCACCGTGCCGTGACCGGGGATGTTGCGCACGCCGAACAGCTCGGGCGAGCCCGTGTCGACGACCTTCACGAAGTCGGCGCCGTTCTTCTGCTCGAGCAGGAAGACGTTCTCGGGCTTCAGGTTGGCGTGCGGGCGACCGGCGCGGTGGATGGGCGCGAGCGCGCTGCAGAGCTGAAACAGGATGTCGGCCGCGCGTCGGGCGCCCATCGGGCCTGTGCGCTCGACCAACTGCTTGAGCGTCTCGCCCTGCAAGAACTCGGTGACGACGAAGGTGGTGCCGTCGCCCTCGCGCGCGGCGCCGATCACCGCGGCGATCTTCGCGTGGCGCAGTTGTGCCACCGCGCGCGCCGACTTCAGCAGCTCGTCGCCGTGCGTCGTCGCGACGTCGGCGTGGATGATCTTGACGGCGACCGCGGAGCCCGTCCGGGCGTCGAGGCCGCGGTAGACCATGCCGATCTCGCCAGAGCCGATGATGGCCTGCAGGGTGAAGCGCCCGCCGAGCTGACGGCCGACGAAGGGGTCGCCGCCCAGCGCATCGTCGGGGCCGAGGGGGGCCGCGCAGCGCACGCAGTCGGCGTTGCGGGCGTCGTTCACGGTCTGGCAGTGCGGGCAGATGATCATCGAGGGCGCGATCCGGTTCCTTGGGGCGTCAGGACGCGATTAGTTGTAGCACCGCCCCCCCCGGGCGACAACTCGACGCGGCGCCCCCGCACGGGTTGGACGCGCGAGTCCGACGCGGCCTCTGCGACGGCCAACGGGGCGGCCCGCGCCGGTCATTCCCACGCCCGACGAGGCTCCCCGATCTGGCAGCGCTCGCCCTTTTTTGAGTGTTGACAGCCTGAATGCGAAGGACTAGAAAGCCCGGCAGCCCACGCGAAGGTGGTGAAATTGGTAGACACGCCAGGTTGAGGGCCTGGTGGCCGCAAGGCCGTGAGGGTTCGAGTCCCTCCCTTCGCACCCAGCTCGCCGAAACCCCGCCCTTCGAGGCGGGGTTTTTTGTTTCGGGGGCTGATGCTCGAGGGCAGCCCAGGCCGCGGCGGGGCCATGCCCGCGGGGCCCATCCTCGGAGGTTCCAGGCGCTCCACGAGGGAGCGCCCCCTCGCTCACTCGTTGTCGGTCGGCGCGTCGGCGGGGGGCGCGTCGGCGGGGGGCGCGTCGGCGGGGGGCGCGTCGG